>BTUT01000092.1:0-9206 GCA_045862935.1 Acidimicrobiia bacterium | reverse complement strand
GCGCGGCGACCGCGCGGTCGTCCTCCGTGCGGCCGCCGCCGGCGCGACGGCGCGGCCGCCGGCAGGGGTGGCGCGCGCGCGGCCTTCGGTCACGCGGATGGCCGCACGGCGGCGCCGGCGAACCCGCATCGGTTGGTTATGCATTCATAATTATGCATAATGGCGGCCATCATAGGCCGACCGCCGCGTGCTGGCAAGCGCCGCCGAATCGGCGCCCAATCGGGGCCGGCGAGCGGTCACGCCAGCACCAGGAGTCGAACCGAGATGTCGCAGTCCAACGAGTTTCGCGGCGCCACGCTCGAGCAGTGGCGGCAGGCAGCGGCCAAGTCGGCGCCGGGGGGTCGCGTCGACGGCCTGAACTGGGTGACGCCCGAGGGCATCATCGTCAAGCCGCTGTACACCGCGGCCGATCTGCGCGACCTGCCGTACGCCGACACGCTGCCGGGGTTCGAGCCGTTCGTTCGCGGCCCGCAGCCCACCATGTATGCCGGCCGGCCGTGGACGATCCGCCAGTACGCGGGGTTCTCCACCGCCGAGGAGAGCAACGCCTTCTACCGCCAGGCGCTGGCCGGCGGCGGCCAGGGCATCAGCGTCGCGTTCGACCTCGCCACGCACCGCGGCTACGACAGCGACCACCCGCGCGTCACCGGCGACGTCGGCAAGGCCGGCGTGGCGATCGACTCGGTCGAGGACATGCTGATCCTGTTCGACGGCATTCCGCTGGACAAGGTCAGCGTCTCGATGACGATGAACGGCGCGGTGCTGCCGGTGCTGGCGGGCTACATCGTCGCCGCCGAAGAGCAGGGGGTGATGCAGGAGCAGCTGAGCGGCACCATCCAGAACGACATCCTCAAGGAGTTCATGGTCCGCAACACCTACATCTACCCGCCCGAGCCGAGCATGCGGATCGTGACCGACATCATCGAGTACACGGCCGCTCACATGCCGAAGTTCAACTCGATCTCCATCTCCGGCTACCACATGCAGGAGGCGGGCGCGACGGCGGTGCAGGAGCTCGCGTTCACGCTCGCCGACGGACTCGAGTACGTGCGCCACGTGCTCGCGCGCGGCTCCGACGTCGACGCGTTCGCCAGCCGGTTGTCGTTCTTCTTCGCGATCGGCATGGACTTCTTCATGGAGGTCGCGAAGCTGCGCGCCGCGCGCCTCCTGTGGCACCGGATCATGAGCCGGTTCGACCCGAAGAAGCCCGGGTCGCTCATGCTGCGCACGCACTGCCAGACGTCGGGCGTCTCGCTCACCGCCCAGGACCCGTACAACAACGTCGTGCGCACCGCCATCGAGGCGATGGCCGCGGTCCTCGGGGGCACGCAGAGCCTGCACACCAACTCGTTCGACGAGGCGATCGCGCTGCCGACCGAGTTCTCGGCCCGCATCGCCCGCAACACCCAGCTCATCCTCGCCGAGGAGTCGGGCATCACCCGGGTGGTCGACCCGCTCGGCGGCAGCTACTTCGTCGAGGCGCTCACCCACTCGCTGGCCGGGCACGCCTGGACGCTCATCGAGGAGGTCGAGGCGCTCGGCGGCATGACCAGGGCCGTGGAGTCGGGCATGCCGAAGCTGCGGATCGAGGAGGCGGCCGCCCGCAAGCAGGCCCGCATCGACCGCGGCGAGGAGACGATCGTCGGGGTCAACCGGTACCGCCTCGCCGACGAGCCCGAGGTCGAGGTCCGCGAGATCGACAACACGGTGGTCCGGGAGCGCCAGATCGAGCGGCTCACCGCGGTGCGGGCCGGACGCGACGAAGCCGCGTGCCGAGCGGCCCTCGCCCGCCTCACCGAAGGGGCGCGCGGCGACGCCAACCTGCTCGCGCTCACGATCGAGGCCACCCGGGCACGAGCCACCGTCGGTGAGGTCTCCGACGCACTCGAGGCCGCGTTCTCGCGCCACCGCGCCGTGGTCCGTACGATCGCCGGCGTGTACGGCGACGCGTACCAGGGCGACGCGGACTACGAGCGGGTCCGCCACGAGGTGGACGACTTCGCCGCGAGCGAGGGGCGGCGCCCCCGCCTGCTCGTGGTGAAGATGGGTCAGGACGGGCACGACCGCGGCGCGAAGGTCATCGCCACGGCGTTCGCCGACCTCGGCTTCGACGTCGACGTCGGGCCCCTGTTCCAGACGCCGGAGGAAGCGGCCCGCGATGCCGTCGAGAACGACGTCCACGTCGTCGGCGTCAGCAGCCAGGCCGCGGGGCACAAGACGCTCGTCCCCGAGCTCGTCGACCAGCTCCGCAAGCTCGGGGGTGAGGACATCGTGGTCGTCGTCGGGGGCGTGGTGCCCGCGCAGGACCACGCGTTCCTGCGCGACGCAGGAGCCGCGGCGATCTTCGGTCCGGGCACCAACATCCCCGAGGCCGCGTCGGAGGTGCTGGCCCTCGTCCACCGCCGCGCGGCCTGATCCCCCGGTGACGGTGAGCGCGCCCCGGTCGCCCGCGCCCGTCGCATGACGAGCACGCTCGGTGCCGAGCTCCTCAGCGGCGACCGCCGAGCCCTCGCCCGTGGCATCACGCTCGTGGAGTCCACGCACGCCGACGACCGGTCTGCCGCCGACGCGCTGCTCACCGAGGTGATGGGGCGCACGGGGGCCGCCATCCGCATCGGGATCTCCGGCGCCCCGGGAGCGGGGAAGTCGACCCTCATCGAGGCGCTCGGACTCCACGTCGTCGATCTCGGTCACCGCGTCGCGGTGCTCGCGGTCGACCCGTCGAGCTCCCGCACCGGCGGCTCGATCCTCGGCGACAAGACGCGGATGGGCGAGCTCGCTCGCCACCCCGCAGCGTTCGTCCGCCCGTCGCCCGCAGGCACCACGCTCGGCGGGGTGGCCCGACGCACGCGGGAGGCGACGCTGCTCTGCGAGGCCGCGGGGTTCGACGTGGTGTTCGTGGAGACCGTCGGCGTCGGCCAGTCCGAGACCGCGGTGGCCGGCATGGTCGACTGCTTCGTCCTCCTGATCGCGCCCGCGGCGGGTGACGAGCTCCAGGGGATCAAGCGCGGCATCGTGGAGCTCGCCGACATCGTCGTGGTGAACAAGGCCGACGGCGCCCTCGCACCCGTCGCGTCGTCGACCGCCAGCGACTACGCCGCCGCACTGCACCTCGTGCGCCCACGTTCGTCGCAGTGGACGCCTCGGGTGGTGCTGTGCTCGGCGCTGGAGTCGCGCGGCATCGACGAGCTGTGGGCGGCGATCGAGGACCTGCGGAGCGCGATCAGCGGTGACGAGCTCGCACACCGCCGGCGCGACCAGGCGCTCGCGTGGATGCGCGACGAGCTCGCCGACTCCCTCCTCGACCGTCTCCGAGCCGACACCCGCACCGCCGAGGCTGCCGCGGCGCTCGAGGCCGACGTGGTCGGGGGACGGATCGCGCCGACAACCGCGGCGCGCCGCCTCATCGACGTGTTCCTCGGGAGCACGCACGGGGGCGCTGCGGGGTGATCGCCCCGCTGCGGCGGCTCAACCCGGCGCGCCGGGGCGCCGATGCAGTACGCGGTGCTCGATTCGCCCCTCTTCGCGTGCCTCGCCGGCCTGGCGGGAGGTGTGGCCGTCACCGCGCTCGTGCTGTGGCGCCACGACCGCCGCAACACGCGAGCTGCCGATGAGGCCACCACGCAGCTCCGGCGCAGCGAGGCGCGCCTGCAGGCTCTCGTGCGGAGCTCGCACGACATCATCACGGTCCTCGACCGGACCGGGACCTGCCGCTTCGCCAGCCCGTCCGCCGCGCGCGGCTTCGGGCGCCCGGTGGAGCAGCTCCTCGGCGCGCCGCCGTGGGACTTCGTCCATCCCGATGACCGGGCGCGGGTCAGCCAACAGCTCCTCGGCACGCTGAGCCGCCCCGGCACGGTGTCGGCGCCCGTGGAGTTCCGCGTCATCCTCGCGAACGGCACCTGGCACCTGCTCGAAGCCGTGGGCACGAACCTCACCGACGATCCGGCGGTCGAGGGCATCGTCGTGAACGCCCGCGACGTCACCGAGCGGCGCTGGGCCGAAGCCGAGCTGCGCGAGGCGCAGGAGCGGTTCCGCTCCGCGTTCGAACACGCGCCGATCGGCATGGCCCTCGCCGCGACCGGAGGCGAGCTCTTCCGGGTGAACCGCGCGCTCACCCAGATGCTCGGCCGCGCGGAGGACGAGCTGCTCGGCGAGTCGATCCTCCAGCTCACGCATCCGCTCGACCAGCCCGCCATCGAGCAGCACCTCGACGCGCTCGTGACCGGTGAGATCCCGAGCTACCAGGTCGAGCAGCGCCTGCTCCACACCGACGGGCGCGAGGTCTGGGTGGCGGTCAGCGCGTCCCTCGTGCGCGATCCCGCGGGAACGCCCCTGTACGTCGTCTACCAGGTCGAGGACGTCACCGCGCGCCGGCGCGACGGCGAGCGCCTCGCCCACCAGGCGATCCACGACCCCCTCACCGGTCTCCCCAACCGGCTCCTGTTCGTCGATCGCCTCCGTCACGCGCTCGCCCACGACGGAGCCCACCACAACGCGGTCCTGTTCCTCGACCTCGATCACTTCAAGGTCATCAACGACAGCCTCGGTCATTCGGCCGGTGACCGGCTGCTCGTCACCGTCGCCGATCGGCTCCGCAAGGCCGTCCGACCCGACGACACCGTGGCGCGCTTCGGCGGTGACGAGTTCACGGTCCTGTGCCACGACGTCCCCGACGAGGGGGTCGCCATCGAGATCGCCGACCGGATCAGCGCCGCGGTCTCGAAGCCGGTGCACCTCGCCGAGGGCGAGGTCTACGTGACGGTCAGCGTCGGCATCGCGCTGTCGGGCGGCGAGCTCGAGACCCCCGAGACGCTCCTGCGCAACGCCGACGCCGCGATGTACGGCGCGAAGGAGCGCGGCCGCGCGTGCATCGAGCTGTACGACACGGGATCGCGCGACCGAGCCGTGACGTACCTCCGCACCGGGAACGAGCTCCACCGAGCGCTCGAGCGCAACGAGCTCTGTGTGCACTACCAGCCGGTGATCGCGCTCGGGACCGGGCGGATCTCCGGGTTCGAGGCCCTCGTGCGCTGGCAACACCCCGAGCGCGGTCTCGTCGGCCCCGACCACTTCATCCCGCTCGCCGAGGACACCGGGCTCGTGGTCCCGATCGGCGCCTGGGTGCTCGAGCAGGCGTGCCGGCAAGCGGCCTCCTGGCACACCTCGGGCGCACGCGTGAGCATCAGCGTGAACCTCTCCGCGCGCCAGCTCGCCCAGCACACCCTGCCGGAGACGGTCGCGTCGGTGATCCGGCGAACCGGCATCGACCCCGACCTCGTGTGGCTCGAGATCACCGAGAGCTCCCTCATGCGCGACGCCGAGTCGGCCGTGTCCACGCTGCACGCGCTCACCGCGCTCGGTGTCCACCTCGCCGTCGACGACTTCGGCACGGGCTACTCGTCGATGACCTACCTGAAGCGGTTCCCGGTGGAGTCGCTCAAGGTGGATCGCAGCTTCGTCGACGGCCTCGGCCGGGAGCCGGAAGCAACCGCGATCTGCACGGCCGTCGTGAGCCTCGCCCACGCGCTCGGGATGCGCGCCGTCGGCGAGGGGGTCGAGACCCCCGACCAGCTCGCCGCGCTGCGCACCCTGGGCTGCGAGCTCGCGCAGGGCTTCCTCTTCGGGAGGCCCGCACCCGCGGAGCGGTACACGATCCGCCCGAACGGTCGCCGCGCGATCGAGCCGGTCGCGTCCGCCGCACCCGTCAGCCCCGTCGCGCCCGCCGCGCCCGCCGCGCCCGCCAGCCGCTGATCCCCGCGGTCCGGGCCACGGGCTCGAGGCCCGGTCACCGGCCCGGCGCACCGCGGACCACGCGCCCCGCACGGGCTCGGCGGAGACGCGGCACGCGGCGGACCACGCGCCCTGCACGGGCTCGGCGGAGACGCGGCACGCGGCGGGTCACGCGCCCCGCACCGAGTGTCCAGGGCGGTGCTCCGGGCGACGGTGGCGTCGCCGGGCTCCCGATCCGCCGCTTCCCCACCGTCGCGGAGGCACCGTGCCCGAGTCGCTCACCATCACCCCCTGGCCCGACCCGGTGCTCGACACCATCGGGTACGACCCCCGGTCGCGCTACGCGGAGACCTTCTGGCTCCCGACGCTCGGCCCGACCGCCCTGCTCCTGCTGCGCCACCTCGCCACGCGCTTCGAGCAGCACTCCGGCTCCATCGAGCTGCCGATCGCCCAGACCTCGCACGCCCTCGGCCTCGGTCAGCGTGACGGCGCCAGCTCCCCGATCGTGCGCACTCTCGTGCGCCTCGAGCAGTTCGACCTCGCGTGCAGCGACGGGCGCAGCACGGTGGCCGTGCGCCGCAGCCTCCCACCGGTGCAGCGGCGCCACGTCCGCCGGCTCCCGTCGGGCCTCCAGGCGGAGCACGCCGACTGGTCCGAGGCCCAGCTCGACGAGCCGCCGATCGTCACCGCCCGCCGGCGCGCCCGCCGCCTCGCGCTCACGCTGCTCGAGCAGGGCGACGCCCGCGACGGCGTCGAGCACGCGCTGTTCTCGTGTGGGTTCCACCCCGCGGTGTGCCACGACGCCGCCCGCTGGGCGTGGGACCGCCACTGCGAAGCCGCCCGGGAAGCCGGTTTGCTCCCAGCCCCCTCCCCCTGAACCGGTCTCCTGGCGAGGCATGGCCGGCCGGCCCTCCCCCGGCCGGCCATGCCGTACTCTCACCCCGATGCCCGCCGAGACGCGCGCCCCCGGGTTCGACTCCGACGAGGTCGCCGCCTGGCTGCGCACCGCGCAGCAGATCGTGGTCCTCACCGGCGCCGGCATCTCCACCGAGTCCGGCATCCCCGACTTCCGCGGCCCGCAGGGCCTCTGGACGAAGAACCCCGACGCCGAGAAGGCCGCCACCCTCCAGCACTACGTCGCCGACGCCGGCGTGCGAGCCCGTGCCTGGCGCAACCGCCTCGAGAGCGGGATGTGGGACGCCGAGCCCAACGCCGGGCACCGTGCGCTCGCGGACCTCGAGCGACGCGCCGCGCTGCACACCCTCGTCACCCAGAACGTCGACGGGCTCCACCACGCGGCCGGCAGCTCTCCCGAGCGGATCATCGAGATCCACGGCAACGTCCGTGAGGTGAAGTGCCTCTCGTGCTCCTGGCAGGGCCCCATGGACGACACGCTCGAGCGCGTCCGGGCCGGGGACCTCGACCCGCGCTGTCTCACCTGCGGCGGCATCCTCAAGTCGGCCACGATCTCGTTCGGCGAGAACCTCGTGGCCGGCGACCTCGCGCGCGCGCAGGAGGCCGCCGCGCGTGCCGACGTGTTCCTCGCGCTGGGCACCTCGCTCACCGTGTACCCCGCCGCCGCGCTGCCCGAGTTCGCGCTCGCGAACCGCGCCCGCCTGGTGATCGTCAACGCCCAGCGCACCCCGTTCGACGACCACGCGGCGGCGATCAGCCGGGACCAGCTCGGCACCGTCCTCCCCGACCTCCTCGCCCGCCTGTAGCCCCCACCCCGATGCGTCCCACAGCCGCGCATCCGTGCACCTGGGACGCATCTCGCGGTCCGACGGCTGGGGTTGGGAATACCCGACCTTTCGAGTAGGCTTTTGGTCTCCAACCCTCGGGACGCTCTTCGGAGCCCCCCTCCGGGAAAGGCTTCTCCATGGCCACGTTCCGCGAGCTCCTCGCCACCACGAAGCAGCGGATCCGCGAGGTCGACCCCGCCGAGGCCGAGGCGCGCGCCGACGCGGTCACCTTCCTCGACGTCCGTGAGCTCGACGAGTACGAGCAGGGCATGATCGCCGGCGCGGTGTTCGTGCCGCGCGGCCACCTCGAGAGCCAGGCCGAGAACAAGCTCCCCGACAAGCACGCGCCGATCGTGGTGTACTGCGCGGGCGGCACCCGCTCGGCGTTCGCGGCCGACACGCTCGCCCAGCTCGGCTACACCGACGTCGCGTCGATGGCCGGGGGCTTCGGTCGCTGGAAGAACGAGGGGCGGCCGTGGTCGACACCCGTGGTGCTCAACCCCGACCAGCGCACGCGCTACCACCGCCACGTCCTGCTCCCCGAGGTGGGCGAGGCCGGCCAGCAGCGCCTCCTCGAGTCGAAGGTGCTGCTCCTCGGCGCCGGCGGCCTCGGGTCACCCGCCGCCCTCTACCTCGCCGCGGCCGGAGTGGGCACGCTCGGCATCGTCGACATGGACGTCGTCGACGCGTCGAACCTCCAGCGCCAGGTGCTCCACAACATCGACCGCATCGGCGAACGCAAGGTCGACTCGGCGAAGAAGACGCTCACGATGCTCAACCCCGACGTCGACGTCGTGACCTACGACGTGCGCTTCGGAGCCGACAACGTCGTCGACATCATCGACGGGTACGACGTCGTGCTCGACGGCACCGACAACTTCCCGACGCGGTACCTGCTCAACGACGCCTCGGTGCTGAAGCGCATCCCCGTCGTGCACGGCTCGATCTTCCGGTTCGAGGGCCAGGTCACGGTGTTCAAGCCGTTCGTCGGGCCGTGCTACCGGTGCATGCTCCCCGAGCCGCCGCCGCCCGAGCTCGCCCCGAGCTGTGCCGAGGCCGGGGTGCTCGGCGTGCTGCCCGGCATCGTCGGGTCGATCCAGGCCCTCGAGACCATCAAGCTCCTGCTCGACCTCGGTGACCCGCTCATCGGCCGGCTGCTCGCGTACGACGCGCTCGAGGAGAGCTTCCGCACGTTCAAGGTGCGCCGCGATCCGGCCTGCCCGACGTGTGGCGACGACGCCGGGCCCATCGTGATCGCCGAGTACGACGACCTGTGCCTCCCGCACGCGGTCCTCGCCGACGGCACGTCCACCGCGCACTGACCGGGCGGTGAGGGCGCGGTGACTGCCCACTGACGAGGTGCCGCGCCCGCGAGTCGGCGCGCGGCTCGGCTCGGGGTCAGCCGCTCCGAGCCGTCGTCGGCGGGGTGGCGCCCGTCGTCGGCGGCGCCGTCGGAGTGGGTGCGGCCTTCACCACGATGACGCCGCGCTGGCCGGATGTCGGCGAGCCGTGGAACGAGCAGAAGTAGGCGTACTCGCCGGGCTTCTTGAACGTGTACGAGTAGCTGTCGCCCTTGGGCAACGACTTCGTGCCGAACGAGCTGCCCTTGACCGGTCGCACGTTGTGCACGATCTTGCCCTCGTTCTTCCAGACGACCTTGGTCCCGGCGACCACCGTGATGTCGTCCGGCTTGAAGTAGTTGTCGCCCACCTTCACCGTCGCCTTCGCCTTGCC
>BTUT01000091.1:0-9262 GCA_045862935.1 Acidimicrobiia bacterium | reverse complement strand
AGGCCGACCGCGCACGCACCGGCGGGCGCCCGGTCCGTCGCGGGCGGCTGCTCCGACAGATCGTGCCCGTGCTGGAGAACGGGCTCGAGCGCGCGATCACACTCGCGGAGTCGATGGACTCGCGTGGGTTCGGCCGCGGGAACCCGACCGCGCAGGAGCGGGCGGCGGGCTGGTGCGGCGTGGTCGGGCTGCTCGCGCTCGCGGGTGCGTTCGTCGCGCTCGTCGCACGCGAGTCGACCCTGGCGCTGGTGCTGGTGAGCGCGGGTGGCGCCGGAGTGGTCGTGGCGATGGTGCTCGCGTCTCGGGCGTCGACCCGTGTGCGGTACCGGCCCCGGCGCCTGGCCCGTGCCGACGTGGCCCTCATGGCTGCGGTGTGCGTCGCACCGGTCGCACTCGCCGTGCTCTCGATCGCCGGTGACGAGAGCCTCGTGTGGACCGCGAGTCCGCTGCGGTGGCCCGTCCTCCACGTCCTGCCTCTCCTCGCGTTGGGCGCGTTGGTCGCGCCGCTGGCGCGCCGGCCCGCTGCGTCTTCGGGAGTCGCGCCGCCCGCGGCGCGCGCGACCTCGCGGCCCAGCGTGGCGGTGGACCCGTGAGCGCAGTGCGGTTCGAGGCGGTTCGCTTCGGCTACCCCGATGGGCCGGATGCGCTCCGAGACATCGATCTCGATGTCGCGCCCGGCGACCTCGTGCTCGTGGTCGGTGACTCGGGCTCGGGCAAGAGCACGCTGCTGCGGACCGTGAACGGGCTGGTGCCCCACTCGTCGGGCGGACGGTTCGCCGGCCGGGTGGTCACGTTCGGTCGCGACACACGCGCGCACGCACCGCGCGAGCTCGTCGACGTCGTCGGGTTCGTGGCGCAGGACCCCGAGGCGCAGCTCGTGGTGGACCACGTCGAGCACGACATCGCGTTCGCGCTGGAGAACCTCGGCCTGCCCGAGGCCGTGATGCGTCGACGCGTCGAGGAGGCACTCGACGCGCTCGGGATCGCGCACCTGCGCGATCGCTCACCGAGCACGCTCTCGGGTGGGGAGCGCCAGCGAGCGGCGATCGCGGGAGCCCTCGCGGCCGCGCCGTCGACCCTGGTGCTCGACGAGCCCACGTCACAGCTGGATCCCCAGGGGGCCGACGATGTGCTCGCGGCGCTCGTCCGACTCAACGCCGACCTGGGCACCACCGTGCTGCTCGCCGAGCACCGGCTGGAGCGCGCCGCACCCCTGGCCCACTCGGCCGTGGTCCTCGCGGGTGGGCGGGTGGCGGGCTCGGGCGACCCGCGAGCGGTGCTCGCCGACTACCCGGGTGCACCACCGGTCACTGCGCTCGGCCGTCTCCTCGGTTGGAGCCCGCCGCCCCTCACGGTGCGTGAGGCGCGGTCGCGGGCGATCGCGATGGGTGGGTCGGCGGGAGCCCTGCGAGACGGGGCCGCGGCCGTCGACACGGTGAACGCGGCCGCCGGCGCGGGGAACGCGACCGCCGACAACATGAACGCGGCCGCCGGTGCCGCGGGTGAGTCACTCGTGACGGTCCGAGGGCTCGGCGTGGAGCTCGGTGGCCGCAGCGTGCTGCGCGACGTGTCGCTCGAGGTGCGGGCCGGCGATGTGGTCGCGCTGCTCGGTCGCAACGGTGCCGGCAAGACCACGCTCCTGCGGGCGCTCGGTGGCCTCGTCCAGCCCGTGCGCGGCGCGATGCTCGGATCGGCCGGGGTCGCCTACGTCCCCCAGAACCCCAACTCGCTGCTGTTCGCCCCGACGGTCAGGGACGAGCTGCGCGAGACGCTGCGGCTCCTCGGGCGCGCCGACGGCGGAGTGGTGGACCGCTGGCTCGACGCGCTGGGCCTCGCTCCGCACGCCGACCGCCACCCCCGCAGCCTGTCGGGCGGCGAGCGCCAGCGCGTCGCGATCGGTGCGGTCGCGGTCGGCGGCGCACCGGTGCTCCTCCTCGACGAGCCCACACGCGGCATGGATGCATGGTCGCGGCGCGCGCTGCACGACGCGATCCTCGAGCACGCGCGTGCGGGCGGTGCAGTGGTCCTCGCCACGCACGACGTGGAGCTCGCGGCCGAGTGCGCGACCCATGCCGTCGTGCTCGGCGACGGTGAGGTGGTCGCCGAGGGACGCGCGCGCGACGTGCTCGCCGGATCGCTGTTCGCACCCCAGGTGCTGCGGGTCCTCCCGCCCCACCTCACCGTCGCCGAGGTTGCCGCGTCCCTCGAACGCGAGACGCTGCCGTGAGCCGGACGCGCCCGGTCCTCGTCTACGTCCTCGTGGCGGTCGTCGGCGCCGCCGCGTTCCTCTACCCGTTCTGGATCCCGTCCACCGCCATCCCCGCTCGGACTCACTCCGTCGACGCACCCCTGTGGGCCGCCCTCGTCGGCGGGCTCGTCGTGGCCGCGGTGATGCTCGAGGTCCGGCGCGGCACGATGAACGGCGCGACGGTCGCGATCCTCGGGGTGCTCTCGGCGGCGGCCGGCTTGCTGCGCCTCGTGGACCTGCCCGGGAACAACGCGGGCATCTTCTTCCTCGTCGTGCTCGCCGGCGCCGCATTCGGTCCTCGGTTCGGCCTGTTGCTGGGCATCACGGCGATGGCCGTGTCCGCCGTGGTCACCGGTGGCATCGGTCCGTGGCTCCCGTTCCAGATGCTCGGCCTCGGCGCGATGGGAGCCGGAGCGGGCGCCATCGATCCGCTCGCCCGGCGCTGCGGTGCGCGCGGGGAGGTGGCGGTGCTCGCGGTCTACGGCTGGATCTGGGGCTTCGGGTACGGCGCGATCATGAACCTCTGGTCGTGGCCGTTCCTCCAGGGAGACGGCCCGACCCAGTGGCAGCCCGGTCTCGGCTTCTCGGCCACCGTGCGCCACTACTGGGCGTACTACGTGGCGACGTCGTTCGCGTGGGACGCCGCTGGCGCGCTGTTCAACGCGGTGCTCATCCTCCTCACCGGCGCCGCCCTGCTCCCGAGCTTCCGCCGCTTCGCCCACCGCCTGGCACCCGCAGTGGAGCTCGTCGCGCCGGTTCCGGACGCATAGTCCGTCGGTGCGTCTCCCACCCCACGCGTCGCGGAGGCGAGGGACGCATCTGCGGTTGGGCTACAGGCGGACGGACGAGGCCGACCAGGAGGCGAAGAGCTGGGCGTAGCGGCCTTCGCGGCGGACGAGCTCGTCGTGGGTGCCGAGCTCGACGAGGCGCCCGGCGTACACGACCGCGACGCGATCGGCGCGCGCGGCTGTCGACAGGCGGTGCGCCACCACGATCACCGTGCGGCGGTCCGTGAGCTGCTCGAGGGCGAGCTCCACCGCGCGCTCCGTGCCGGGGTCGAGGTTCGAGGTCGCCTCGTCGAGCACGAGCACCGCGGGATCGGCGAGCGCGGCGCGGGCGAGCGAAACGAGCTGGCGCTCCCCCGCCGACAGGCGCGAGCCGCGCTCGCGCACCTCGGTGTCGAGGCCGTCGGGCAGCGCCTCGAAGCGCTCCAGGATGCCCAGCTCCGCGAGCGCGTCCTCGACGTCGGCATCACTCGCGTCGAGCCGGCCGACGCGCACGTTGTCGCGGATCGTGCCCGTGAACAGGAACCCCTCCTGGGGCACCACCACGATGCGGCGCCGCAACGACGCCAACGTCGCGTCGCGCAGGTCGACGCCCCCGTAGGCGACCGAGCCCTCGCGCGGGTCGTAGAACCGGGCGACGAGCTTGGCGAGGGTCGACTTGCCCGCACCCGTCGGGCCCACCAGCGCGTGGCGCTCGCCGGGGGCGACCTCCAGGGTCACGTCGCGGAGCACGAGCGCCGAGCCGTAGCCGAAGGCGACGTGATCGACCGTGATCGCACCCGACTCGGCCAGGTCGACGGCACCGGGGCGTTCGGCGATCGACGGACGCGTGTCGAGCAGGCCGAAGAGCTTGTCGAGCGCGGCCCCGGCCGACTGCACCGTGTTGTAGATCTGCCCGAGCTGCTGGATGGGCTCGAACAGGTTGTTCAGGTAGAGCACGAAGGCGGCCACGGTACCGACCGTCACGATCCCCAGGTCGGTGAACCAGCCGCCGACGCCCACGATGGTTGCGACGCCGATCACACCGAGGTACTCCACGAACACGAAGTACTTCACGGTGATGCGCGACGTCACGACGTTGGCACCGTGCTGCGCCTCGTTCGTCTCCATGAAGCGCGCGGTGAACGTCGACTCCTGCCCGAAGGCCTGCACCACCCGCACCCCGGCCAGGCCCTCCTGGAGGGTGGCCAGGTTGTGACCGATGCGCTCGCGCACGTCGAGGTAGGCGCGGTTCGCGGCGCGGCGGAACCAGCGGGTCACGAGGACGAGCGGCGGCAACAGCACGAGCGTGCACAGCGCGAGCTGCCATGACAGCAGGAAGATCGCCACCAGCGCGCCCGTGAGGAGCAGGATGTTCTGCACGAACGCCGTGAGCCCCATCTGCACGAGCTCCTGCATCGCATCGACGTCGGAGGTCATGCGGGCGACGAGGCGGCCCGTCTTCTCGCGTTCGTAGAAGTCCAGACCGAGCGTCGTGAGGTGGCGGAAGACGCGGACACGCAGGTCGCGCAGGAAGGACTCGCCGACGCGGGCGACGACGATGATGGCGAAGCGCCCGAGCACCAGGGCCACGAGCGCCACCCCGAGGTAGAGCACGGCCGACTGCGTGAGCACTGCACCGTCGTCGGCGCGGATCCCGTGGTCGATCCCCCGCTTCACGAGCAGCGGCCCCGCGAGCAGGCAGCCGGTCTGGAGGGCGAGCACCAGGACCGCCACGGCGACCCGGGCCCGGTGGGGCCGCAGCATCACGCCGACGCGGCGCAGCACCCGTTGTGCGTCGTCGCGGTCGAGGGTCTCCTCCGTGACGTTCCGCCCGCCGCCGAACCCACCCCTCACGGCTGCCTCGCCCTCGCCGCGCGGCCCCCGGAGTGGGCGAGCACGTCGCGGTACCGATCGGACGTGGCGACGAGCTCCTCGTGCGTGCCCTCCGCGATCACCCGTCCCTCGTCGATGAGCACGACGCGATCGGCGAGCGCGATGGTCGCGGGACGGTGGGCGCTGATGATCGTGGTCCGTCCGGCCATGACCTCGCGCAGGGCGGCGCGGATCTCGTGCTCCTTGCTCGGGTCGACGGCCGAGGTCGCGTCGTCGAGGATCAGCACCCTCGGGTCGGCGAGCACCGCGCGCGCGATCGCCACCCGCTGGCGCTGCCCTCCCGACAGCGAGAAGCCGTGCTCGCCGATGACCGTCTCGTAGCCCTCGGGGAGGTCGTCGATGAAGTCGGCCGCGCCCGCCAGCTCGGCGGCCCGCCGGATGGCGTCCATCGTCGCTTCGGGATCCGCGAACGCGATGTTGGCCCGCACCGAGTCGGAGAACAGGAAGGTCTCCTCGAAGACGATGCCCACCGCGGCCCGGAGGTCCTCGAGGCGGAGCGTGCGCACGTCGACGCCGTCGAGCAGCACCCGGCCGCCGTCGACGTCGTAGAAGCGCGGGAGCAGGCGTGCGACGGTGGACTTCCCCGACGCCGTCGGGCCGACCAGCGCGACCGCCTCACCCGGACGCACGTGCAGGTTCAGCCCGTCGAGCACCGCCGCACCGTCGTGGTAGCCGAAGGACACGTCCTCGAAGCGCACCTCGCCCCCGCCTTCCGGAAGGGCGCGCCCCCCGCGCGGCAGGTCGACGATCTTCGGGTCGGTGGCGAGCACCTCGTGGACCCGCCCGGCCGACGCCGACATGCGCGACGACATCGCCACCATCATCCCGCTCATCCGCAGCGGCCACACCAGCATCAAGATGTAGGAGTTGAACGCGACCAGGGTCCCGATCTGCAGGTCGCCGTCGATCACGAGGTGGCCGCCGTACCAGAGGATCACCACCAACGCGACCGCGGGGAGGAAGTCGACGATGGGCAGGAACCCCGCGCGCAGCCGCGAGGCCGCGAGCGCACGGTCCTGCACGGCGTCGGCCTCGGCCTCGAGCCGCCGGATCTGGAGCCGCTCGGCTCCGAAGCCCTTCACGATGCGCACGCCCGAGACCGACTCCTCGACCACCCCGGAGAGCTCGGCGAGCTCCTGTTGGAGCGCGAAGCTGATCGGACCCATCTTGCGGGAGAAGCGCGCGGCCGCGACGTTGAGCAGCGGCAGCGCGCCCAGCGCGAGGAGCGCGAGCGTCACCGACTGCGAGAACATCACCACGGTGATCGCGAGGAGGATCATCATGCTGGCCGCGGTGAGCGGGGCGAGCATGAGCCACTCGCGCACCATCTGGATGTCGGTGTTGGCCCGCGCCATGAGCTGACCCGTCTGGGCCTCGTCGTGGAAGGCGAAGTGCAGCCTCTGGAGATGTGCGAAGAGACGCTGGCGGATGTCGGTCTCGACGCGGTAGGCGAGGCGGAACGCGCCGTAGCGCCGCATCCCGCTCACCACCGCCTGGAAGCCGCCCACGGCGATCATCAGCGCGACGTACTTCACGAGCTCGCCGGTGTCGTTGTCGATGATGCCGTGGTCGATGGCGGCGGCCGCGAGCAGGGGGATCGTGACCTTGGTCGCCGTCCACGCGACCGCCGCGCTCATCGCGGCGGCGATCCAGCCCCAGTGGACCCGGGAAGCCGACCCGACGAGCCGCCAGCCGGCTCGACGCAGCTCCCGCTCGCGATCCACCCCGTCCTCCCACGTGATTCCGGCTCACCGTACCAGCGGCCCGGCGTCCCCCATCGGGGCTCGGGCGCGGTGAAGGGGCGCCCGGAGGCGCCCCTTCACGCGAGCCGTGCGGGCCCAGCCCGCGGCGCGGGTCGCTACCGCACCACGACCGGGTACCACTCCTGACCGTCGAGGACCTGGGGCACCCAGCAGTTCACCGGGGCCGGGCAGCCGTTGAACAGCCCGCTCGCGTCCTTCGGCGTCGTGGCGCTCGCCGTCTGCAAATTCTGGAGGTGCACCTGGTTGGCGTAGAACGGCTTGTTCTTGGCGAACGAGCCCTCCCCGTTCGACATGTAAGCCGCCGGTCCCGCGCCCGAGGCCATGATGTTCTTCGCCACCTTGTTCCAGGTGAGGTTCTTGCCGGCCTTGGCGATGGCGTCGACGAGGATCTTCGCCATCGTGCACTCGTTCGGCGCCAGATCCTCGGTGTACGTCGTGCCCCCGGCGGTGAGGTCACCCGCGGGGACGCCCGGCTGGCTCTTCTGGTTGAACGTGGCGTCGAACGCCGCCCGGCACTCGGCCTCGAAGGCGTTGTCCTTCTTCACGCCGTTCTTCGTCGGCAGCGCGCGGGTGTCCCAGGTGGTGATGCAGGGCACGCCCGCGACCTCGGCCGGGATCCGCGACGCACCGAACTGGGTGCACATGGAGCTCGCCGCGTCGATGATGAAGTTCTTGAAGCCGGCGTTCGAGCGCTGCGACTCCTGGTAGTACCCGGTCGTCGAGGTGAACGGGATGAAGACGAACACGGTGTCGACCCCCGCCGCCTTCATCGTGCCGACGGCCGCCGCCGACTCACGGTTGATGGCGTTCGGGTCGCCCTGGAGGGTGTTGACCTCCACGGTCGACGCGACGTTGAACCCGGCCTTCTTCAGCTCGGCGGCGACCGCGTCACTCGCCGCCTTGATGCCGGGCTCGTTGCCGGTGAGCAGCCCGATCTTCGCCGTCTTCGGCACCAGCTCGGCCTTCTTCAGCATCGAGGCGACGGTGGCCGCGTTGCTCTCCGCGCTCAGCCCGAGCGCGGGGAGGCGGTTGCCCGACGCCTTGACGAGATCGCCGTAGACGGACTCGCCGTAGAAGAAGGGCGTCTTGTTGTCCACCGTGATGCAGGCGATCGAGCTCTGGCGGTAGCCGTTGGCGTTGGTCACCACGAACGGCTCCTTGTTCTGGGTGGCGTCGGTGCACGTCTTGTCGAAGCTGGTGGGGTCGATCGGATCCCACGTCGAGGGCTCCACCACGATCTTGCGCCCGTTGATCTCGCACCCACCGCTCGCCTGGGCGCGGGCCTTGCCGCGCGAGCCACCCGAGCCACCGAGCTGCTCGCAGAAGTAGTCGAAGAAGCCCTGCCACCGCTTCGTCAGGTTGCCGGTGGTGAGCTTCGCCGGCAGGTTGATGCCACGGCTGCGGAGACCGTCGAGATCGGCGACCAGCGCGACGACCGTGATCTCGTCGTCGGTGACCCCCTGGGTCTGTGAGCGGGTGGCCGCGCCGGTGGGTGCCGCGAGCATCGTCGCGACCAGCGCGGCCACCGCCAGGACCGCGAACGAGCGGACTGGCGTGCGGAACATGTTTCCCCCCTTGTCGTGTCGAGCGCGCCGTGCGCGGGACGCACGGGCACCCACCGCCCCCCCGGCGGTCGCGTGACGATAGTGGAGGTGAGAACACGTTTCAGCGCGGGCCCGGAGAACCCTGACGCGCGCGTCAGACGCGACGAGGGAGGCGCACGCGCGCGCCACCCGCGTCGGCTGGGGCTGTGAGCCGGCGGCGGCGATCAGCTCGCGTTGATCGGGAACCACTCCTGACCGTCGACGAGCTGGGGCACCCAGCAGTTCACCGGCGCGGGGCACCCGTTGAACAAGCCGTTGGCGTCCTTCGGCGTCTGGGCACTCGCGCCGTTCAACGTCACCAGGTGCACGTAGTCGGCGTAGTAGTGCTTCTTCGGCGTGAACCCGCCCTTGCCGTCGGACAGGTAGATCCCCGGCGCGGACGACGTCTTCTCGAGGTTGCTGGCCACCTTCGCCCAGGTCGGGTTCTTCCCGGCCTTCTTGATCGCGGGCAACAGCATGTTCATGATCTGGCACTCGTGCGGCGGGAAGTCCTCCGAGTAGGTCACGTCACCGACGACGATGTCGCCCGACGGCACCCCCGGCTGGCTCTGCGCCGCGAAGGCCTTGTCGAACGTCGCCCGGCACTTGGCCTCGGCCTCGCTGTCCTTCTTGATGCCGTCCTTGGTCGGGAGCGCGCGCGTGTCGGCGGTCGTCACGCACGGGATCCCCGCGGCCTCGACCGGGATGCGGCTCGCCGCGAAGATCGAGCACATCGACGACGCGTCGTCGACGATGTAGGTCGTGAACCCGGCGTTGGCGCGCTTGGCCTCCTGGAAGTAGCCCTGGCTGGCCGTGAACTGCACACCCACGAACACGGTGTCGACGCCGGCCGCCTTGAAGGTCTCGACCGCCGCCGCCGACTCGCGGTTCTGCTGCGCGGTGTCACCGGTCAGCATGCTGATCTCGATCTTCTGGACGTTCTTGTATCCGTTCTTCTTCAGCTGCGCCTCGAGCGCGTCACCGCCGGCCTTGATGCCGGGCTCGTTC
>BTUT01000090.1:0-9433 GCA_045862935.1 Acidimicrobiia bacterium | reverse complement strand
CGGCGCGGCGCTCCTCGGCCGCCGCCCGCGCGCGCGCGCCCGCCCGCGCGGCGGCGCGGCCCGCGCGCGCGGCCTCGACCGCACGCTGAGCGTCGGCCCGCTCCACCGCCGACGCGGCCGCGAGGTCGGCTGCCTCGTCGACCGCGGCCTGGGTGACGCCCGTGAGCGGCCCACCATGGCCGATGCGCCA
The DNA here is from genome assembly GCA_045862935.1 of Acidimicrobiia bacterium. GTDB lineage: Bacteria > Actinomycetota > Acidimicrobiia > IMCC26256 > PALSA-555 > CAIUKV01. Next base: position 9,243 of record BTUT01000090.1, on the reverse strand, counting down.
GGGTCCGAGCCCACCGAGGCGCGATCCGTCGGGCGTGACCGCGACGAGCTCCGGCTGCGCGACCACGAGGTCCAACGCCGTCCGCCACGAGTCGACGACGACGGCGTGCGCGAGGAGCTGACCGAGCGCGGCCGCGAGCCCGGGCACGTCGGTCCGCACCAGATCGAGCACCCGTCGCGCGCCGGCCGGCACGAGCGCCGGCTGCGCGCCACCGCTGCCCACCGGATCGGTGATGATCAGCAACGCGGCCTCCCCGGCCGCCTCCAGGGCCTCGATCGCCGGCCGCAGACCGTCACCCCGTTGGACGACCACGGCGATCATGGCGTCGCCGAGCGCCGCCGCCACCGCCGCCTCCGCACCCGACTCGATCTCGAGATGATCGACGAGCGCTCCCACCACACCGTCGAGGGATTCGAGAGCGCCTGCACCTCCCGCGGCGCGCACCGCCTGGAGCTGCTGCTCGAGTGCGTCCGCCCGGGCCCGCGCCTGAGCGGCCGCCGCCTCGGCGTTGCGCCAACGCTCCTCGGCGGCCCGCAGCCGGTCCTCGGCGACGTCGGCCGCGACGTCCGTCCCGGTGCCCGGCAGCGTCGACCGACCCCGTTCGTCGAGCCCGTCGAGCTCTTCGAGCTCCGCGCGGAGTGCAACGGCATCCGCGACGAGGGTCTCGACCACACCTTCATCCGCCGCGGCGGCCAGCTCCCGTGTGATGTTGCGGCGCTTCTCGACCAGGAGCGACGCCAGCCCGCGTGCGCGCTCCCGCATCGACTCGGCTCGGACCAGCTCGTCGGCGAGCTCGTCAGCACCGAGCTCCGCGAGGGCCTGCTCGGCCGCGAGCACCCCGTCGTCGAGCAGCCGCAGACGCTCCTGGACTTCGCGCTCGACGGTCGCGAGCTCCACACGTTCGTCGCGCAGTCGTTCGATCCGGTTCTGCTGCCCGGCGATCTGGTGTCCGGCCAGGTGCAGCTTGATCGCGCGCAGCTCGGCCACCACCGCGGCGTGACGGCGCGCGGCATCCGCTTGGCGCTCGAGCGGACCGAGCTGGCGGCGCACCTCACGCAACAGATCGCCGAGGCGCAGCAGGCTGCCCTCGGTCGCAGTGAGACGACGCTCCGCGCGCTCCTTGCGGCGGCGGAACTTCAGGATGCCGGCCGCCTCCTCGATGATCGCCCGGCGCTCGGCGGGTGAGGCGTTCAGCACGGTGTCGAGCTGGCCCTGACCCACGATGACGTGCTGCTGGCGCCCGACGCCCGCGTCGGAGAGCAGCTCCTGCACGTCGAGCAGGCGGCACGGCACGCCGTTGAGCTGGTACTCGGACTCGCCCGTGCGGAAGAGCGTGCGGGTGATCGTCACCTCGGTGAACTCGATGGGGAGGAGCCCCGCGGTGTTGTCGATCGTGAGCGACACCTCGGCCCGGCCGAGCGCAGTGCGCGACGCGGTGCCGGCGAAGATGACGTCGTCCATCTTCGAGCCGCGCAGGGTTCGCGGCCCCTGGGCGCCGAGCACCCATGCCACCGCGTCGACGAGGTTGGACTTCCCCGAGCCGTTGGGGCCCACCACGACCGTCACGCCGGGCTCGAAGACCAGCTCGGTCTTGTCGGCGAACGACTTGAACCCCTTCAGGGTCAGCGACTTGAGGAACACGCGGTCAGCTCCCTTGCTCCCGGCGGATCGTAGCGACGCACCTGCACGGATCCGCGGAGCGCGCGCCCCGGGCCGCCGATCAGGATCGCAGGGACGGGAGGGGCTGACACGACGGGCAGCGGTAGCCCGAGCGGGCGCCGTAGCGCTCGCGCACCACGAGCGTCGCGCAGCGCCGGCAGGGGAGGCCCGCGCGGGCGTGGACGGCGTGCTGCTCCTGGTACCGGCCGGGCCGTCCATGGCCGTCGACGAACTGCTCGTCGCTGAGCGTCGAGCCCCGTGCGGCGATCGCTTCGGTGAGCACCCGCTCACAGGCCACGACCAGGTGCTCGATCTCCGACGCGTCGAGCGAGCCGGCGGGTCGGGATCCGGCGACCGCGGCGCGGAAGAGGATCTCGTCGGAGTAGATGTTCCCCAGACCCGCGAGCGCGGTCTGATCCATCAGCCGGCGCTTCAGCACCACGCGCCGTCCGGCCGTCGCCGCGGCGAACGCCTCACGCGTGAGCTCCGTGAGCGCATCCGGACCGAGGTGGACGAGGGCTTCCGGACGGCTCACGCCCAGCGGGCCGGATGCCCCGTCCGCCGGACGCACCGGGGAGCGGAACATCTGGCCGAACGTGCGGGGATCGACGAAGCGCACCTCGCGACCGTCGTCGAGCGACCACACGACGTGCGTGTGCGCCGGCCGGGGCGTCCCCGGATCGGCCACCCTCCACTGCCCCGACATCCCGAGGTGCACGACCACGGCCTCGCCCGGCGGTGCGAGGTGCACGACGAGGAACTTGCCGACCCGTCCGATCGACGTGACCACGCGACCGGTCACGGCCGCCGCGAACGCGGCCGCGGACGGCTCGCGCCGCACCGACCGGTCGCGGTTCACGTCGATCCGAGCGATGGTCCGGCCGGTGAGCAGCGGGTCGAGGTCGCGGCGGACGACCTCGACCTCAGGCAGCTCCGGCATCCCGGTTGAGGGCCACCCAGGCGACCCGGGCGGCAGCCTGCTCCGCCTGCTTCTTCGAGCGGCCCTGACCCTCCCCGCGCACCTCGCCCCGGATGGTCACGCTCGCGAAGAACTCCTTCGAGTGGTCCGGCCCCTCGGACCGGACGTGGTAGCGGGGGAGCTGATCGAACTCGCGCGCGGCGTACTCCTGGAGGCGGGTCTTGTAGTCGTCACCGCCCGGGCCGACGGCGCCGGCCTCGATCCGGTCGGTGAGCAACCCCAACACGAGGTCGCGCGCGGCGTCCCAGCCGCCGTCGAGGTACACCGCGGCGATCACCGCCTCCATCGCGTCGGCGAGGATCGACGGCTTCTCGCGACCTCCCGAGATGTCCTCTCCCCGCCCGAGGAGCAACGCGGGGCCGATCCTCACCTCGCGCGCGAGCTCGGCGAGCACCTCCGCGTTCACCACCGACGCCCGGAGCTTCGCCAGCTCGCCCTCGGGGAGGTCGGCGTAGGTGGTGAACACGTGATCGGTCACCGCGAGGCCGAGCACGGCGTCGCCGAGGAACTCCAACCGCTCGTTCGGCGTCGCGGCCGAGTGCTCCGCGCAGTACGACCGGTGGACCAGCGCCGCTTCGAGATGACCGCGGTCGCTGAACTCCCAGCCGATGGATCGCTCGAGCACCCCGAGCGCGTCCTCGCGGGCCGTCGACACCGCCGCGCGCCCGGCCCCGGCGCTCAGGCCCCGGTGCCGATGCGGGCAACCACGTAGTCCACGGCGTCCCCCACGGTTCGCAGGTCGGCGAGGTCCTCGTCGTCGAAGCTGAACCCGACGGTCCGCTCGCCGATGTCGCCCTCGAGCGCTTCGACGAGCTCGATCAACGCGAGCGAGTCGGCGTTCAGGTCGTCGGCGAACGACGCTTCGGGGGTGATCAACCTCTCGTCGATCTCGAGGATCTCGGCGAGTCGCTCCCGGATGAGCGCGAGGACGTCGTCGGGTCCGAGCGGCACGCGTTCCACATGGGTCTCAGCCGGCATGGTGCACCGTCTCCCTCAGCTTTCCGACCACCCCGGCGCGGACGCACTCCGCAGCGACCCGGGCGGCGCTCACGATCGCGCTCGCCGACGACGAGCCATGGCTGATGACGCAGACCCCCTTCACGCCGAGCAGCACCGCGCCGCCGGTGTGGTCCGGGTCATAGGCTTGCGCCGCGTCGAGGAGCATCGGCACGACGACGGTCGAGGCCGCGCGGGCCTCCTCGGTGGCGGTGAGCGTCTCGAACACCAGCGTGGCCAGCGAACGCAGCGCGGTCTCGATGCACTTCAGCGCCACGTTGCCGGTGAAGCCGTCGGTGACGACGACGTCGGCCCGGCCGGGCTTCATCAGGTCGCTGCCCTCGACGTTGCCGACGAACCCGTCCTCTTTGCGGAGCAGCTCGAACACCGCCTTGCGGAGCTGGTCGCCCTTTCCCTCCTCCTCGCCGTTCGACAGGAGGCCGACGGTCGGCGAGTCGATCTGCCAGCGCACGGTGGAGTACACGCGGCCCATCCGGGCGAACTGCACCAGCCACTCGGGATCGGCATCGACCGTCGCCCCGGCGTCGAGGAGCACCTGCGGGTGGGAGCCGGGCACCGGGATCGGGACCGCGATCGCCGGGCGTGCGATGCCGGGCACCCGGCCCATGCGCAGGAGCGCCGCGGCCATGGCCGCGCCCGTGTTGCCGGCGCTGATCATCGCGTCGGCCTCGCCGTCGCGCACCGCCTGCGCGCACCGCACGACCGACGCGTCCTTGAGGCGACGCACCGCGGCGGCCGGCTCGTCGTGCATCTCGACGACCTCGCGGCAGTCGACGATGGTCACCCCGGCCGGTGGCTCGCCGCCGGGGAGGTGGGCCCGGACGTCCTCCTCGCGCCCGAAGACCCGCACCGCGATGCCGAGCTCGGCCACCGTGTCGAGCGCTCCCTGCACGATCTCGCTCGGCGCGCGATCGCCGCCCATCGCGTCGATGGCCAGGGTGATCGACTCGGTCGCCATCTCGCGTGCTCGCTCAGTCGACGTCGATGACCTGGCGGCCGCGGTAGGTGCCGCAGTTGGTGCAGACGCGATGCGGGAGCTTCGTCGCGCCACACTGCGGGCACACGGAACGAGCCGGTGCAGCGAGCTTCATGTTCGCCGAGCGCCGGGAGTGCGTCTTGCTCCGCGGCGTCTTGCGCTTCGGGACAGCCATCAGGGCTCCTTGCTAGTTGATCTCGAGTTCCGCCAGCGCCGCCCAACGTGGGTCGGGCGCGGCCTCCACCGCCGCGTCCGCGGACCCGCCGTCGGCGCCGCCCCCCGTGAGGCAGGGCTCGTCGCAGTGCGGGGCCAACGGGAGCTCGAGGAGCATGACGTCGCGCACGAGCTGCTCCAGGTCGATCTCGTGGCCCTCGAGCGGGTAGGTCTCCCCCTCGACGGGCTGCGCCTCGAACAGCTCGTCGACGTGGAGGTCGAGCTCGCGCTCCAGGTCGGTGAGGCAGGAGCTGCACTCACCCCGCCAGCGCCCCCGAACGCTGCCCCGCACGACGATCCCATCGGGGATGCGCTCCAGTCGCACCGCGAGCGTCACCGGGCCCGCCACCCGGGCCGCGCTCGTCACGAGGTCGTCGAGCTCCGCCGAGAGCTCGACCGAACGGCGCGCGCCAGCACGGCTCAGCAGATCGGCGACGTCGATGCGGAATCCGGGCATGGTCGCGAACGGCCGAGGAGCAACGGATGGAGGTCTTCCCGTGCGGGCCGGCGGCCAACCGGTCGGCGTCACGGTGGGACGACGAGGCTAGCAGTCACTCCGATGGCCTCGCTCGCTGCGAGCGGGATGCGCGTCGGGCGGGCGTCTCAGTGGTCGTCCTGGTCGAAGAAGGCGCCGTGATCGTCGAGGTGCTCCTCCTCGTCCTCGGCGACGGCCTCGTAGGTGACCTGGAGATGCTGGCGGCCCTGGTGAACGGCTTGGAGCGTGCGGTTCAGCACGACCTCGAACTCCCCGAGCTTCTGGTCGACGTAGTCCTCGCACTCGAGCCGGAGCCGACGCGCCTGCGCATCGGCGTCGTCGACGGTCTTCTGTGCGACCCGGCGGGCCTCCCGCGCGATCTCGGTGCGCTCCACCATGCGCTCGACCTGCACCCGGGCCGCGGCGAGGATGTCGTCGGCCTCACGGCGCGCCTGGAACAGGAACTCGTCGCGCTCCTTGAGCAGCCAACGCGCCTGGCGCAGCTCCTCCGGGAACGCGGCGAGGATCTCGTCGACGAGGCCGAGGGCCTCGTCCCGATTGACGAGCACCGACGCCGACATCGGCATCGTGCGTGCGTGCTCCACCAGGTCTCGCAGCTCCAGGAGCAGCTCGTCGATCAGCGGTGGGGCCTCGTTCATGCGTCGCGGTCCGCGCTGAACCGGCCGACGAGCCGGGCGGCCACGATCGGAGGGACCATGCTCGACACGTCACCACCGAAGCGCGCGACCTCGCGTACGAGGCTCGACGACAGGAACGAGTACTGCGGGCTGGTGGACACGAAGAAGGTGTCGATCCCCGAGAGGCGCTGGTTCATCTGCGCCATCTGCAGCTCGTAGTCGAAGTCCGAGACCGCGCGCAGGCCCTTGACGATCGCCTCGGCGCCGTGTTCACGGGCGTAGTCGACGAGCAGCCCGGTGAAGAAGTCGATGCGGACGTTGTCGAGGTGACCCGTGACCTCCCCCAGCATCTGCTGACGCTCCTCGAGGGTGAACAGCGACTGCGACTTCTGGGGGTTGCGAATCACGGCGACGACGACCTCGTCGAAGTGACGGGCCGTGCGCTCGATGATGTCGAGGTGGCCGTTCGTCACCGGGTCGAACGAGCCCGGGCACAGTGCGGTGGCCACGTGGTCTCCTCACGGGTCGGGCGGGAGCGCATCGGTCGGGGACAAGGCGTGCACGAGCGTATCCCCGTAGGTGCGCGTGAACCGGTGTTCCCAACCGGCGGGCACCGCGAGCCCACCGCTCCTGGGGCGCTCCACGATCACGGTCGCGTCCCCAGCCAACCAGCCCGGCACCACGAGGCGCCCGAGTGCGGCGGCGACGGCGTCGTCGGGCACGTCGTAGGGCGGGTCGCAGCACACGAGGGTGAACGGGGCCTCGGCCGGCGGTCGGCGGCCGAGGAACGGCGCGACCGCACCCTCCACGACGCGACCGCGGTCCGCGAAGCCCGTGTGCTCCAGGTTCCGGCGACACACCGCGGCGGCCGCCCGATCGCGCTCGACCAGCACCGCACGGTCCGCGCCCCGCGACAGGGCCTCGATGGCCATGGCGCCCGTCCCGGCGAAGAGGTCCAGAACCGACGCGCCGACCACGCGCCGCCCGAGGCTGGCGTACACGGCCTCCCGCACGCGCTCGGACGTGGGTCGCGTCCGATCACCCGGCGGGGACTCGAGTCGCAGACCGCCGGCGGAGCCGGACACGATGCGCAAGCGCCCCCGGACCACCGCTCGACGCCCTGTCGCTCAGACCTTGAACAGGAACTCGACCGCGTCGCCGAGGAGGTCCTCGACCTCGTCGCGGAGCTGCGCATGCGCCCCGAGCTCGGGATCGGCGTCGAGCACCGCCTCGGCGACGCGCCGCGCTTGCGCCACGGTGGGCTCGTCGGCGGGGAGCCGGCCGAGCTTGAGGTCGGTCCAGCCGCTCTGGCGTCCGCCGAACACCTCCCCCGCGCCGCGGATCGCGAGATCCCGCTCGGCGAGCTCGAACCCGTCGTCGGTCTCGGCCATGGCCTCCATGCGCGCGGCGCCGTCGGGCGTCCGAGGGTCGGCGAGCAGGTAGCAGACCGACGGGTGCTCCCCTCGGCCGATGCGGCCGCGGAGCTGGTGGAGCTGGAGCAGCCCGAAGCGATCGGCGTCCTCGACCACCATCACCGTCGCGTTCGGAACGTCGACGCCCACCTCGATCACCGTGGTCGCCACCAGGACGTCGACGGCTCGCTCGCGGAAGTCACGCATCACGGCTTCCTTCTCGGCGGAGGGCATCTGGCCGTGCAGCAAGCCCAGTCGGAGACCCGCGAGATCCTCGCGGGCCAACCGGTCGAGCTCCTCGGTTGCCGCCTTGGCCACGATCCTCTCGGACCCCTCGACGAGCGGGCACACCACGAAGGCCTGCCGCCCCGCCTCCACCTCGGCGCGGACGTGCTCGTAGACAGGCTCGCGTTCGAGCGCGCTCGGACCCACGACCACGGTCCGGCGCGGGCGGCGACCGCCGGGGAGCTCGCGCAGCTCGGTCTTGTCGAGGTCCCCGTAGATGAGCATCGCCGCCGTGCGGGGGATCGGTGTCGCGGTCATCACCAGCACGTCGGGCCGAAGGTCGAGATGGCCGGAGCCGCGCTTCGACCGGAGCAGGTCACGCTGCTCCACGCCGAAGCGGTGCTGCTCGTCGATCACCGCGACACCGAGGTCCGCGAACTCCACCCCCTCGTAGATCAACGCGTGGGTGCCGACCAGCAGATCGACCGTGCGGTCTCGGAGCCCGCCCGCGATCCTCCGGCGCTCGGCGGCAGTGGTCCGGTTGGTGAGCAGCTCCACCCGGACCGGCCGCTCTCCGAGCAGGCTCCCGGCGTCGCGCACCGCGAGCCCGGAGACGAGGTCGCGCACGGTCAGGAAGTGCTGCTCCGCGAGCACCTCGGTCGGCGCCATGAACGCGCCCTGGTGGTGCCCCTGCACGGCGACGAGCAGGGCGCTGAGCGCGACCACCGTCTTGCCCGATCCCACCTCGCCCTGGAGGAGACGGTGCATCGGCACGGGCTTCGCGAGGTCCGACGCGATCTCGTCGATCGCGGCGCGCTGCGCGCCGGTCAGCGGGAACGGGAGCTGCGCGTGGAACGCGGGGACCAGGACCCCGTCGACGACGTGCTCGATCCCGCCCCCGGCGCGCTCGATGGCCCGCTTCCGCGCGACGAGCCCGACCTGCATCCGGAGGAACTCGTCGAACGTCAACCGCCGGCGGGCGACCCGGTAGGCCTCCATCGTCGCCGGTCGATGGATGTCGTGCATCGCGGTGGTGCGTTCGACGAGACCGAGATCGTCGAGCAGCTCGACGTCGACCGGGTCGGCGAACCCTCGGGGCTCCGTGCGGTCCAGCGCCTGACCCACGAGGCGGCGGAGCTGCCACGTGTGCACGTCGGCCTTCCCCGACGCGGGGTAGATCGGCACGAGCACGCCGGTCTCCGCACCCGGCTCGCCGGGCTCGGCAACCACGTCCACCACGGGGTTGGTCATCTGGCGCCGGCCGCGATAGAGCTCGACCCGTCCGAAGAAGGCGGCCTCCGTCCCCACCCGCAGCTGGCGTGCTCGCCACGCCTGGTTGAAGAAGGTGCACCGCAGGTACGACGTCCCGTCGAAGATCTCGACCTCCACGAGGGCGCGCCCCTGGCGGGTGCGCCGTCCCGCAACCTTCTTCACGGCGCCGTAGACGGTGGCTTCCTCGTCCACGGTGAGCGCGGCGATGTCCTGGGTGTTGCGCCGGTCGTGGAAGCGGCGCGGGTAGTGCGAGAGCAGGTCGAGCACCGTGACGATCGGCGGGTCCATCAGGGCGAGCCGCTCGGCCAGGTCGCCACCGACGCCCCTCAGGTCCGTGACCGGACGGGCTGCGAGGTCGCGCAGCGTCAGGCCGGGCC
>BTUT01000089.1:0-9500 GCA_045862935.1 Acidimicrobiia bacterium | reverse complement strand
GCTCCTCCACAACGTGGAGCACGTGATCCAGGGCAAGTCGGACCAGATCCGTCTCGCGCTGCTGTGCCTGCTCGCCGAGGGCCACCTGCTGATCGAGGACGTGCCCGGGGTCGGCAAGACGTCCCTGGCCAAGGCCGTCTCACGGTCGATCTCGGGAACCTGGCACCGCATCCAGTTCACCCCCGACCTGCTCCCGTCCGACGTGCTCGGCGTGTCCGTGTGGAACCGGGCGAGCGCGACCTTCGAGTTCCGACCCGGAGGCGTCTTCGCCAACGTGGTGCTCGCCGACGAGATCAACCGGGCATCACCCAAGACGCAGTCCGCACTCCTCGAGGCCATGGAGGAGCGCCAGGTCACGATCGACGCGCACACCTACCCCCTCCCCCGTCCCTTCGTGGTCATCGCCACGCAGAACCCCATCGAGCTCGAGGGCACGTTCCCGCTCCCCGAAGCGCAGCTCGACCGGTTCCTCATGCGCATCCCCATGGGGTACCCCGACCGCCGCGCCGAGGTCGCCATCCTCGAGACCCAGGGTGCAGGTCGGCGCCGGGCCGAGGACCTCGACCCCGTCACGAGCGCCGACGAGATCGCCGACGCCGCCGCCCAGGTCACCCGGGTGCACGTCGCCCCGGCGCTCGGGGAGTACATCGTCGACGTCGTCGCCGCGACGCGCGCCCGCTCCGACGTGCTGCTCGGCGTGAGCCCACGCGGCGCGCTGGCTCTCCAGCGCGCGTCCCGGGCTCTCGCCGCGAGCCTGGGTCGCGAGTACGTGGTCCCCGACGACGTGCGCTGGCTCGCGCCGGCCGTGCTCGAGCACCGGCTCATCATCGCCCCGGATGCCGAGCTCCGGGGGGTCTCCCAGGCCGACGTGGTGGCCGACGTGCTGGCGACGGTCCCCGTGCCGCGGGCCGGCGGGTGACCCGCCGGCCGTTCGGGCTCACCCGTCGCGGGTGGACGGTGGCCGGCGCCGCGGTCGGGCTGCTGTTCGGCGGGCGGCTCCTGGGTGCGGACGAGCTCAGCGTCGTCGGGCTCGCGGCCCTCGCGATCCTCCTCGGAGGGATCGGCTGGGTGTGGTTCACCCGGCCGGGCGTCGACGTGGCGCGTCGGCCCCGCCCCACCCGCCTCCACGTCGGTGACGCGGCCCGGGTCGACCTCGTGGTCCGGTCCCGACGCCCGAGCACCGCGCTCGTCGACCTCACCGAGCCGATCGACGACGACCGCCTGCGGGCCCGGTTCCTCCTCGCCCCGCTCACCGCCGGTGAGGTCGTGGAGCCCGCGTACCGCCTCCCCACCGACCGGCGCGGCCCGATGCAGCTCGGTCCGGCCTGGATCACCCGCAGCGATCCCCTCGGGTTGGTCCGGCGACGCCACGCGATCGCCCCGGCCGACACGGTGCTCGTCCGCCCGCGCACCTACGCGATCGCCGCCCCGACCTTCGGCGGGGGCCGGAGCCTCGCCCCCGACGACGACTCCGTGTCGATGGGTCCCGCAACCGACGGTGGGGGCGAGTTCCTCGCGGTGCGGCCCTACGAGGTGGGCGACGATCCCCGGCGCGTCCACTGGCGGTCCACCGCGCGCGTCGACGACCTGATGGTCCGCCAGCACGTGGCGCCGAGACGCGGACGGACGCTCGTGGTGCTCGACACGCGCTCCACGCCCGACGGCCCGATCTCCACGCCGCCGTTCGAGCGCGCCGTCGAGGCGACGGCGTCGATCGTGGCCGCGCTCCAACGCGCCCGACGCCCCGTCGAGTGCACGACCACCGGCGGCACGGCGCTCGCCCGTCCCGGGGACGACGACGCGCAGCGCACCCTCGACCGACTCGCCACCGTGATGCTCGACGAGGCCGACCTCCTCGACGCGCTGGCCCGGACCCACCTCCACCATCGCCCCGAGCTGGTGGTCCTCGTCACCGGCGGGGCCGACGACCACGTCCGGCGCGCCGCGCGGCTCCTCGGATCGCGTGGCCCCGTCATCGTGGTGGTCACCGGCGGGCAGCCGCCACCCGCGGGAGCCGCGACGGCGGTCGTCGACGCCCGGGGCACGCCGTTCCCCGACGCGTGGAGGGTCGTCACCCAGCGCTGGCGGGCCGGAGCCGCCCGCACTCCCCTTCGCCGACGGAGCCCACCGTGGATCCTCGCCGCAGCCTCGCACCCACCGTCGCGCTCGCCGCGCTGAGCGTCGCCGTCGCCGGCGGCTTCGCTCGCCTCCTCACCGGCGACGGGTGGGTCGCGGCGGTCGTGACCGCCGCGCTGCTCCCCCACGCCGTGGGGCTCGCGACGCGGGGGCGCTCCCCCGCCGTCGCGATGACCGCCTGGGCGGCGGCCCTGGCGGCCTACCTCACCTGGGCGCTGGTGCCCGGGACCACCCGCTTCGCGTTGCCCACGGTCGAGACCGCCCGGGAGATCGGCAACCGGCTCGACGCCGGGCTCGCGGTGCTGCGTGACCAGCGCGCCCCGGTGGCGGCCCGCCCGGGGGTCGTGCTGCTGGCGGTGGTCGTGGTCTTCCTCATGGCGGCCATCGCGGATGCCCTCGCGTTCCGGCGCTGGGCGTCGGTCGGCGCGCTCGCTCCCGCGGTGACCCTCTTCATCTGGATCGCGGCGCTCGCGCCCGGGTCGTCGAGCCCGGCGCTCGCGGCGGTCGCCGTCGTCGTCACCGGTGCGGCCTTCCTCGCGCTCCAGCACCAGGTGCTGCAGACGCGCCAGCGCGCACTCGTGGGCTCCACCGGCACCGTTCCTGCGCCGCGCCAGGTCGCGGCCGGCGTCGTCGTCGCGGCCCTCGCGGCGGTCGTCGCGACCGCGCTCGCCCCCCTGCTGCCGGGCGCCGGCGCCGATCCGCTCGTCGACCTCCACGACGAGGGCCGCGGCTCGTCGACCTATCAGACCGCGGTGCCACCGCTCGTCGACGTGGCCGACAACCTCCGCCGCACGGAGCAGCTCGAGCTGTTCACCGTCGGGGCGGGCGCGCCCCAGTACTGGCGAACCGTCGCGCTCGACCAGTACTCGGCCGAAGGCGGCGGCCAGTGGACCCTGCAAGCGGCCGGTGACGACATCGAACGCGGGCTCGACGGGGACGTCCCTCCCGGCGCCCTGCGCCAGGACTTCCGGATCGGGGCCCTCGGCGAGCGGTGGATGCCGGCGGCGTTCGACCCGGTGGCGGTGGACCGCCCCGACACGCTCGTCGTCGCCGAATCGCAGACGTTGGTGACGGGTGCCGACACGGTGAGCGGCCTGCGCTACTCAGTGGCCTCCCTCACCCCGCCGGCGGACCTCACGGACGCGCAACGTCGGGCCACCGCGGCCGCACCCCCAGCATCCATGGCCGCGCTCACCGCACTGCCCGACGACGTCCCGGCGAGCGTGCGCGACCTCGCACGCTCGATCACCGCCGGCGCGACGAACGCCTACGACCGCGCGCGCCTCCTCAGGGACTACTTCCGGGACGGCTCCTTCGAGTACGACGTCGACGTCGACCTGAGCGACACCGCCGACGCCACGGTCGCGTTCCTGCGGCTGAAGCGGGGCTTCTGCGTCCAGTTCGCGAGCACCTACGCGCTCATGGCGCGCGCGGTCGGCATCCCCGCGCGGGTCGCCGTCGGGTTCACTCCCGGCACACTCGATCCGGCCACCGGCCGCTACTCGGTCACGAACTTCGAAGCACACGCGTGGCCGGAGGTCTGGCTCGCGGGGATCGGGTGGACGAACCGGTTCGAGCCCACGCCCTCGAGCACGCAACCGGGCGGGGGAGACCTGCCGGGCGACACCGCCGCGACGCCGATCCCGGCCCCGGTCGCACCCACGACGCCGCCGACCGCGGCCCCGGAGCCCGGCGCGCCCACGCCCGAGGCCCCCGGCTCCGGCGTCGAGCCTGCGGCACCCGACGAGCGCGCCGGGGCGCCGTCGGGCTCGTCCTGGCCCACGGTGCTCGTCGTCGCCCTGCTCGCAGCCGCGGCAGTCGCGGCCCTGCTCGGCGCGATCCCACTCTGGAAGTGGCGCCGCCGGGCCGCCCGCCGGGCGCGAGCCGAGCCGGCGGCGCGCATCGCCGGGGCGTGGGAGGAGGCGATCGACCGCCTCGGCGAGCTCGGGCGGCCGCCGCCGGTCGCCGAGACGCCCGCCGAGGTCGCCGGGCGCGTGGACGCCCTCGTGGGCACACCGGCGGCGGGGGCCCTGGCCGACCTCGCGGACGCCCACACCGCAGCGCAGTTCGGCGCCGCGCCCGTCTCCGAAGCCGCCGCGACGGGCGCATGGGACGACTTGGCCGCGTTCACGCGCGCGCTCGACGAGCACCTCGGGCTTCGACGTCGGCTCCGCGCGCGCCTCAGCCCTGTCCGCCGCCGAGGGAAGGCCGGGCAACGAGTCGGCGTGTCAGGAGGGCCGAGCGGCGCCGGAACGTGACCGACGCTCAGGGTCCGTCGTCACGCTGCCAGCGATCGCGCCACCGCTTCCCGGTGCTGCCGAAGATCCCCTTCAACGAGCTCCCCCCGCGCATGCCCGACGTCAGCGAGTCGAAGCCCGCGCGCCCGATCTTGCGCACGTTGCGCTCGATGACGAGCAAGCAGAACAGCATGATGAGGAAGCCGAGGACTCCGAGCGCGAGCACGTTGGTGAACGTGGCCACGAGGAGCACGAGGCCGGCGACGAAGCCCAGCACCGACCACTTGATCAGGCGCGCCGAATGGCGGTACAGCGTGGTGTCGGACACCTGCTGCACGAGCTTGGGGTCGGTGACCGAGAGGTTGGCCTCGATCTCCCGGAGGATGCGCTGTTCGTCTTCGGAGAGCGGCATGAGGACCACCATTGTCGCGCAGGACGGCGATCCCAACAACGCGGGATCCTCGCGGTCCCGCCCCGCACACGACCGCCTGCCCCGCCGCTCACCCCCCGCTGAGGTCAGCCCGGCGCCCCGGACGCGCCCCGCGGGGACCGATCCGGGCCCACGAGCCGGGCCGGGCGCACGCTGTCGGGGCCGAATCGGCTGCGCACCCGGTCGATCGAGGCCTCGAGCGCGCCGCGCCGCTCGCCGTCGCCCGCCTCCGTGTGCGTGAGGTCGAGGTCGAGGTCGAGGGCGAGGGCGAGGGGCTGCGCCCGAGCCTCGACGCGCCCGGCCTCCGAGGCCACGAGCTGACGCACCGACACGCCGAGCAGGCGGATCCCCCCCGAGGCGTCCACCGTGTCGAGCAGGGCCCGCGCGGTCGCCGCGATGTCGGCGGCCAGATCGGTCGCCTCGGGAAGCGTCCGCGATCGGGTGATGGTGCGGAAGTCGCCGAAGCGCACCTTGAGCTGGATGGTCCGGGCCCGGTGACCCGACGCCCGCAAGCGAGCGGCGGTCCGATCGGCGAGACGGGTCGCCTCCGCCACGAGCACCACGCGGTCCCGATGGTCGACGGGAAACGTCTCCTCGTGCCCGACGGACCGCACCAGCCGATCCGGCTCGACCGCGCGATCGTCACGGTTGTGCGCGAGCGCGTGGAGCTGACGGCCGCGTGCGCGGCCCAGAGCCACGACCAGGGTGTCTTCCCCCATCGCGGCGAGGTCACCGACGGTCCGCACCCCGAGACCGTGGAGGCGGCTCCGGGTCGCGGGTCCGACACCCCACACGCGCTCGACCGGCAACGGGTGCAGGAACTCGAGCTCTTCGCCGGCGTCGATCACCCGCAGACCGTCGGGCTTGGCCTGCTCGGACGCCAACTTGGCGAGGAGCTTCGTGGATGCCACCCCGACCGACACCGTGAGCCCGGTCTCCTCGCGGACGCGCGCCCGGATCCACCGTGCGATCTCGGGCGGCGATCCCGCGCGGCGGCGGGCCGCGGTCACGTCGAGGAACGCCTCGTCGAGGGCGAGCGGCTCCACCTCGGGCGTCACCGAGCGGAAGATCCCCATCACCACCCGGCTCGCCTGCTGGTAGGCACCGAAGCGGGGGGCGAGGAACACGCCGTCGGGGCACGCCCGGCGGGCGCGACTCATGGGCATCGCGGAGTGCACGCCGAAGCGCCGAGCCTCGTAGCTCGCCGCGGCGACGACGCCGCGCGGCCCGAGACCGCCCACGATCACCGGGCGTCCGCGGAGCGCGGGGTCGGCGAGCTGCTCGACCGACGCGTAGAACGCGTCGAGGTCACAGTGCAGGATCGCGGGTTCGGTCGCCGAGGTCATCCGCGACCGGGATCGTCGGGATGGGCCGTCCGCTCGACGCGGAGCGCTCCCCGTTGGACGCCGCGCACCTCGTACGCGTAGGACCGCGCCGCCTCGGGACCCCAACGCTCGGCCATCCAGTCGGAGAGCGGCTCGTGGATCCAGCGCGCCCCCTCGGCGAGGAGTGCGAGGCAGCGCTCGACGGGGAGGAACTCCGCCTCCACCACGATGCCGTCGGGATCGTCGACGAGCACCTCGCCCTCGTAGGCGATCGCCCGGTACACGTGGGCCCGCATCTCCCAACCCAGGTCGGGCGCGACGGCCAGCACCTCGTAGAGCGGCCCCTCCCACTCGGTGACCCGGAGACCGGTCTCCTCCTCGACCTCGCGCGTGAGTCCGGCGAGCACGCCGTCGTCGGTCTCGTCGATCACCCCGCCGGGAGTGCTCCAGTCGGTGTGGCCGCCGTGACGGACGTTGCGCACGAGGAGGAGGTGGTCGGCCGCTTCGAGGAGCGCGCCCGCGACCACCCACTCCTGGCGGGTCACGGCACGGGCGCCCGCATCGCCCGGCGCGACCGCAATCCCGCCCAGCGGTCGCGCAGGCCCCACCGGGTGACGAGCCAGAGCGCTTCGAACACGATCCGCATCGACATCTTCGAGCGGCCGAGGGTGCGGTCGCGGAACTCGATGGGGATCTCGAGGATCGAGCCACCCAGAGCGTGGACGCGGTACGCCATCTCCACCTGGAAACCGTACCCGTCGGCCCGGACGTCATCGAGCGCGATCCGGGCGAGCATCTCGGCCCGGAAGGCGCGGAATCCCGACGTGGCGTCGCGCACGGGGATCCGCAGCATGAAGCGCGCGTACGCGCAGCCGACCCGCGAGATCGTGCGCCGCAGCAGCGACCAGTCGGGGATGGTGCCGCCGGGCACGTACCGCGAGCCGATCACCAGGTCTGCACCCTCGGTGATCCCCCGGACCAGGTCGGGCAGGACCCCGGGGTCGTGGGACAGGTCGGCGTCCATCTCGACCATGACGTCGTAGCCCTCGGCGAGCCCCGAACGGAACCCGGCGCGATACGCGGAGCCGAGGCCCTGCTTGCCCGAGCGGCGCAGCACCCGCACGTCCCCGAGCCCGCTGGCGAGCAGGTCGACGCGATCCGCAGTGCCGTCGGGACTCGCGTCGTCCACCACGAGCACGGTCGCGTCGGGAAGTGCCCGGCGCACGCGCTGGAGCACCTCGTCGATGTTCTCGATCTCGTTGTAGGTGGGGAGTACGACGAGGACGCGCATCGGGGCGACGCTACCGCCGCGCGCCCCGCCGGACGCGGGTTCCGCGCGCATGGCCGACCGGCACACCGGCCTGGGACCCACGGGGCCGACCGCCATACCATCCGGGCGTGGACCCCCCCACGACCGAGCCCACGGAGCCCGCCGGCGACGCGAACCCGTCGAGCGTTCCGGACGCACCACCGACGCTGCCCAACCGGACCGCGTTCCTGCTCGCCTTCTCGAGCATCGTGGCGGCCGGGGTGCTCGGGGGGATCATCGGCTACGGGCTCGCCGACCTGGGCGCGGGCGGCGGGACGCTGGGGCCGCTGCTCGGCGCGCTGGCCGGTGCGGTGATCGCCGCCGGGGGTGTGGGCATCGTCGCGGTGCTCGTGCTGCGCGCCCAGGCCGAGTGGCGGCGCGTCCCACCCCCCGGGCCGCCCGACGACTGATGTGGAACGGCCGGTCAAGCGGTCGTTGCGGGTGGGTGTTGGTT
Source organism: Acidimicrobiia bacterium (assembly GCA_045862935.1). Classification (GTDB taxonomy): domain Bacteria; phylum Actinomycetota; class Acidimicrobiia; order IMCC26256; family PALSA-555; genus CAIUKV01. Next base: position 1,609 of record BTUT01000089.1, on the reverse strand, counting down.
GGGGCTTCTTGCGCGGACCGCAGGAGAGCGTTGCGCAGCGCTCTCGTGGACGTCCGTTGCCGGAACGCGGGCACCAGGGGGATCATGGATCAACACGGCCGGCTCCTTCCGCATGTGGCTCGGTCCGCCTCATCGTGGACAACCCCCGCACGATGCGGAACGGGCCGGCCGTTCCGTACTCACTGACCACGGGCCTCGGTGGGCCCGACGCGGTCCACGGGATCAGCCGCTCCCCCGCGTTCGGCTCGACCGGTTCGGGCCGACCCGTGCTCGTCGACCGCTCAGGGCCCGAGCTCGATCCGCCGGAACGCCTCCGCACTGCGCAGACCCGCCGAGCGTCCGGCCTCCTCCGCGGCGGAGCGCAGGAACGCCCGGAACCACTCGCCGGTCTCGGTGAGCTGGCTGGCGTGACAGAAGAGCGCGTCGATCTTCCGATCGAGCGTGGCGTCGATGTCGACCCACGTGTCGGGCTCCTGGGTGCCGCTGAGGTAGACGGCGCGCACCTGGTGCACCGCGATGCCCTCCGCGAGGTGCTCCGGGAAGTAGTGCGGGTTGCTCGCGGCCGGGGCCACGGCGTCGAGCGTGGCCCACCCGGTCACCCGGTGGTCGCGATGGTTGAAGTAGCTGCCGCCGAAGAACACGGCGGTGGGGTCGGGGCACAGCACCACCTCGGGAGCCGCCCGCCGGACGTGGCGCACGATGGCCCCCCGGAGCGCGAGATCGTCGACCAGATCACCGTCACCGAAGTCGAGGTGATGGGTCGCGCTCACGCCGAGCACGGCCGCCGCCGCCGCGGTCTCCTCGCGACGCAACGCGGCGAGCGCGTCGAGGTCGGCCGCGGGATCGTTGGTTCCCTTCTCCCCCCGCGTCATCACGAGCACCTCGACGCGACACCCGGCGTCCGCCCAGGCCGCGAGGGTCCCCCCGCACGAGATCTCGGGATCGTCGGGGTGGGCGTACACCGCGAGCGCACTCGCCGGCACCGCCGAGGGCGCGGTCGTGGTCACGTCGTCGACCCCGAGGTCGCGCGGGCGCGATCGGACCACTCGCGCGCGAGCCGATCGAAGGCGCGCACCGCACGCTCGATCCCCGCATCGTCGACGTCCTTGTGCGTCACGAAGCGCACGGTACGGGCATCGATCGTGCCGGCGCGGACGCCGTCGCGCTAGAGCGCGTCGACGATCCCCAGCGGGCGCATCCCCACCTCGGCACATACGATGTTGGTCACGACGAAAGTGGGGTCGACGCTGCCGGGGAAGCGGTCGGCCAGCACCTCCGCCACGCGGCGGGCGCGCACGTGGTCGTCGGCGAGACGCGTCACCATGGTCTCGAGCGCCACGATCCCCGCCGCGGCGAGCACCCCCGCCTGACGCATGCCGCCACCGAGTCGGCGCCGCCGCTCGCGGGCTTCGGCCACGAGCTCTCGACGCCCGCACAGCACCGACCCGACCGGTGCACCCAGCCCCTTCGACAAGCAGAACATCACCGTGTCGACGCGCCCCCCGAGCGCGTCGGGCGGGGTGCCCGTCGCCACGGCGGCGTTCCAGATCCGGGCACCGTCGACGTGGATCCCGAGCCCGTGACGGCGCGCCGCACCGATCACCGCGTC
>BTUT01000088.1:0-9542 GCA_045862935.1 Acidimicrobiia bacterium | reverse complement strand
GCAGCTCGCGGTGGCCCCGATCGACGAGCACCGCGAGCTGCACCGCCCGAGGCCTGCCGAGCTCGGTGAGCGCATCGAGCGCGGCCCGGATGGTCCGGCCGGTGTAGAGGACGTCGTCGACGAGCACCACCGCCCGCCCGGAGATGTCGACCGGGACCTCGGTGGGGCCGAGGGGCTGCACCGGACGGAGGGCGATGTCGTCGCGGTAGAAGGCCACGTCGAGGGCGCCGACGGGGACCTCCTCCCCCTCGAAGCCCTCGATGACCGCCGCCAGCCGTGCCGCGATCGCCACGCCCCGGGTGTAGAGGCCGACGAGCACGAGATCGTCCGCACCATGGTTGCGCTCCACGATCTCGTGGGCGATCCGGGTGTGGGCCCGTCGCAGGTCGTCGGCGTCGAAGACCCGGGTGCGCAGCGCCCACTCCGGTGCGCCGGGCCCCGACGCGAAACGACCGCCGGAACCCGAGGGCTCGGCGGTCGCCGGTGACGCACGATCGGGGTTGTTCCCAGCGCTCGACGCACCGGTCATCGCACCGGTCATGACGATCCTCTCCGTAGGAGCCTCACAGGACTCCCTTCACGGTCGGTGCCCACGCTATCACGGTGACCGTCGCCGACCTCACCGGTCGTGCTCGCGCTTCACGGCGTCGGCCGCCTGCTCGGCGAGCGTCCGCAGCCCGGAGTCGATCTGCGCGTCGACGGGGGCGAGCTGCTCGGGGGTGCCCGAGACCGCGAGCGTGAGGATCCGCCCGACGGCCTTGCTCCCGCGGTAGAGCGCAACCACGACGAGGGTGGGGTTGGTCCGTCCGAGGGCCCCCACGGTGTAGGCACAGGCGTACGTGCCGATCCCCTTGACGCGCACGTAGTCGCTGAGACCGGGATTCCCCGCCTTTGCTCCCTTGCAGGCCTCCTTGGCCGCCTTGCCGCCGTCCCCGGTGGTGCCGTTGGAGATGCGGAAGTGGAGGCCGTTGGCGTCGCCGTAGACGCACCGGTTGACGACGGAGCTGTCGATCGTGGAGCCCTGGCCGTCGGGATCCGCGACCCCCACCGCGGCCTGCACCTCCGCAGCGGTGAGCAGCACGCACGGATCGTCGCCCGCGTCGAGGGCCGCCGGCACCGCGCCCACCACCGCGGCGCCCCCTGCCACGCAGGCGGCGACGAGCACCGCGACGACCGCGACGCGAAGGGCCCACGCGGGCGAGCGAACGCCCCAGCCCGCCGAATCCCGAACGGCGGCGGGCGAACGGGTCATCAGGCGTTGGGCTTGTCGCCCGATGCGGCGGCCTTCGCCATCGCGTCGAGCCGGTCGATCATCGCCATGCGCTCCTGGCCCACCTCGTCGAAGCGCGCGGTGATCTCCTCGATCGTCCAGCGGCCTTCCTTGTCCATCCCTCGCACCTCGTGGGGCTGGTCCCACACCGCGATGTGGCCTCCGTTCACGGTGTAGACCTGACCGGTCACGTGCCGGGCGGCCGGACCGAGCAGCCAGGCGACCATGGGCGCGACGTCCTCGGGCTCACCCATCTGGAGCTCCATCGGGACCTGCCCCGACATGCGGCTCTTCGCCACGGGCGCGATCACGTTCGCGGTGACGCCGTACTTGTACATCCCCACCGCGGCGCTGCGGGTGAGCGACACGATGCCACCCTTCGCCGCCGAGTAGTTGGCCTGCGCGACGCTCCCCGCGAACGCGCCCGAGGTGAAGCCGATCATCGTCCCCGACTTCTGCTCCCGGAAGATGGGGGCGGCCGCACGGAAGACGGTGAAGGTGCCCTTCAGGTGGGTCTCGATGACCGGGTCCCACTCGTCCTCGCTCATGTTGAAGAGCATGCGCTCGCGCAGGATGCCCGCGACGCACACCACACCGTCGATGCGACCGAACGTGTCGACGGCGGTGGCCACGATGCGGGCGCCACCCTCCATCGTCGTGACGGTGTCGGCCACCGCGACCGCCTGCCCGCCGGCCGCCTTGATCTCCTCGACCACCTCGTTCGCCACTGCGCTGTCGGGGTCCTTGCCGTCCATGGCGACGCCGTAGTCGGCCACGACCACGCCCGCGCCGAGGGCGGCGCACTCCATCGCGACCGCCCGGCCGATGCCCCGCCCCGCGCCGGTCACCGCGATGCTCAATCCGTCGAGATATCCCACTGCAACCCCCTCGTCGTGGTGGAGACGTTTCCGCGAACCGCCGAGACGCTAGTCGGGAAGGGTCCCCAGCATCGTCTCGACCAGCGCGCCCTGGAGGCTCGTGAGCCAGGCGTAGGCGGCCTTCTCGAGGGCGAGCGGATCGTCGGGTGTGAACCGGTAGACGTCGGTGTCGTCGCTCACATCGAGGCGGGAGCCGAAGGCGAGCCGAGCGTCATTGAGGACCGAGCACCACACCGCGACCTCGTCGGGGGTGAGCGACACGCGCACCCGCCGGCCCCTCGCCTCGGCCGCGTCGATGGCACCGAGCACCCGATCGAGGCCCTCGAGCCGCTCCCGGAGGAGCTCGGGGTGCACGACCGCCTGCCACTGCTCCTCGGCCCGGTCCTCGGTGGGGTCGAGGTAGGCGCGCGGGAACAGCCGAGCGCGCGCGGGGTCGTCGGCGTCGGCCGCGTAGAGCAGCCGCAGCTGCTCCGGGACGTCGCGCAGCAGCTCGGCCTCGGCCGGCTCGAGCACGATCGACACCGACCCGTCCCGCCCCGCCTTGAACCTCACACGAACCTCACACGAACCTCGCCGACATCGACGGGCGTGCCCACGTCGACCGGTCTGCGGGGTGGGCGGGCCACCCCGTCCGGCACCCACGCACTCGAGCAGGCCCCGTCGCGCTCACGACGGGTGCTCCATCGTGGCCCACAGCCCGTGGGCGTGGAGCCGGGCGACGTCGGCCTCGCACTTCTCCCGGGTGCCGTCGCTCACCTTCGCCTTGCCCTCGTGGTGCACCTGGAGCATCAGGCGGGTGGCCTTCTCGCGGGAGTGGCCGAAGAGCTTCTGGAGCACGTACACGACGTACGACATGAGGTTCACCGGGTCGTTCCAGACCACCACGATCCAGGGTCGATCGGTGATCGTCACCTCGCCGACGGCGGGCTCCTCCACCTCGACCGGCGCCGTGGCGAGAACGGCCGGGGTCACGCCGACGCCTCCCGCGCACCGCCCCGGAGGTGCTCGGCGATGCGGGACAGCAGCCCGTTCACGAAGCGCCCCGAGTCCTTCGTGGAGTACTGCTGCGCGAGCTCGACCGCCTCGTTGATCACGACGCCGGGCGCGAGCCCGGGCTCCCAGCCCAGCTCGTACGTGCCGATGCGCAGGAGCGCACGATCGACGGCGGGCATGCGGTCGACCGCCCAGTGCTCCGAGTACCGCGTGAGGAGCGCGTCGATCTCCTCGCGGTGCACGTCGACCCCCCTCGCCAGGGTGCACGCGTACGGGTCGGGCGACGCCGGCTGCTCCGCGATCACGGCCTCGGCGCTCGAACCTCGGGCCTCGACCTCGTAGCACAGCCCGAGCGCCCGCTCGCGGGCTTCACGGCGGGTCGCCATCGTCGGTCGGGCTCCGCCGGGAGGTCAGGCCCGGGCGAGGTACTCGCCGGTGCGGGTGTCGACCTTGATCCGCTCACCCGCCTCGATGAACAGCGGGACCTGCACGACGAGGCCGGTCTCGAGCGTGGCCGGCTTGCGGGCGCCCGACACCCGGTCGCCCTGCACACCGGGCTCGGTCTCGGTGATCGTGAGCTCGACCGCGGCCGGCAGCTCGACGCCGACCACGGCGCCGTCGTAGACGGGCAGGACGACGGTGTCGCCCTCCTTGAGGTACTTCACGGCGTCGCCGAGATCGTCGGTGGACACCTGGAGCTGGTCGTAGCTCTCGTTGTCCATGAACACGTAGGACACGCCCTCGCGGTACAGGTACTGCATCTCGCGCTTGTCGATCACCGCGAGCGGCACCTTCTCGTCGGCCCGGAAGGTGCGCTCGAGGACGGCGCCGGTGCGGAAGTTCTTCAGCTTCGTGCGCACGAACGCGCCGCCCTTGCCCGGCTTCACGTGCTGGAATTCGACGACGGTCATGAGCCCCTCGGGGAGGTTCAGGGCCATGCCGTTCTTCAGGTCGTTGGTGGAGACGCTCACGACTCGCTCTCTCGTGTGCTCGTGAACCATGACGGAGGTCGTGGCGGCGACGAGCGCCTCCCGCCGACCGCTGGATCAGAGGACCAATCGCTCAGAGGACCAGTTGCTTCGGGAACTCGGTGAGGGCCGCGGCGCCATCGTCGGTGACGACCAGGGTGTCCTCGATGCGCACCCCTCCCACGCCGGGGAGGTAGATGCCGGGCTCGACCGTCACCACGGAACCCGGGGCGAGGGTACCAGTCGCCGTCCGGGCGACCCGGGGCGCCTCGTGGATCTCCAGCCCCACCCCGTGCCCGGTGCCGTGCACGAAGGCGTCGCCGTAGCCGGCCGCTTCGATGACGTCCCGGCTGGCGGCGTCGACCGCCGCGCACGACACACCCGGCCCGACGGCCGCGCGGCCCGCCTGCTGGCTCTCCCGCACCGTCTCCCAGAGGCGGACCGCCTCCGGACCGGGGTCGCCGACGCTGAGGGTCCGCGTCATGTCGGAGCAGTACCCGTCGACCACGCAGCCGAAGTCGATCACGACGAGCTCGCCCCGCGCGATCGGGCGCGGCGAGGGACGGGCGTGGGGCCGGGCGCCGTTGGGCCCCGCGGCCACGATGGGATCGAAGCTGACCCGGGCGGCACCGCGCCTCCGCATCGCGACCTCGAGGTCGAGCGCGAACGACTCCTCGGTGGGACCGTCCGCCAGGCGCGGCAACAGCTCCGCGAGCGCGTCGTCGGCGATCGCGCACGCGGCCCGGATGCGCGCGACCTCGCCGGGCTCCTTGATCCGGCGCTGCGCCTCGACGAGGTCGCTCGTGGGCACCAGCGCGTGCGCCGCGAACCAGTCGGCGTACTCGCGCTGCTGGGCCCAGGTCACTCCGTGTGCTTCGAGCCCGAGTCGATCGCAGCCGTCGACCGCGGCGAGGAGTGCGCTCCGTTGGTCGTCGGCGGTGGGCGCGATCGCGACGCGGGCCGTGACGCCCGCCTCGTCGAGCTGAGCGCGCGACTGCTCGGCGTAGCGACCGTCGGTGACCAGCACGAGGGCGTCCGGGGTGAGCGCCACGATCCCCGCCGAGCCGCTGAACCCGGTGAGGTAGCGCACGTTGGGCAGGCGGGTGACGAGGAGGGCGTCGATGCCTGCCTCCGCGAAGGTCGCCCGCACGCGCCCGGCGCGCGCGCCGACGTCCATCGCCGGGAGGGTGCCGAGCGTCATGCGGAGGCCTCGGCCAGGCGACCACAGGCGGCATCCACCGCGAGCCGGTAGCCCGCGCGACCGAAGCCGGCGACGGTCCCGGTGACGTAGGGCGCCACGACCGACCGGCGGCGCCACTCCTCACGCGACGCCGGGTTCGAGAGGTGCAGCTCGACCTTCACGCCGTCGAAGGCCGCCAGCGCGTCGGCGATCGCGTAGGACGAGTGGGTGTAGGCACCCGGGTTGAGCACGATCGCGGCGCAACGGTCGCGCGCGCCCTGGATCGCGTCGACGAGGACCCCCTCGTGGTTCGACTGGAGGTGCTCGAGGACGTGGCCGTGCGCTTCGGCCGCGGCTCGGGCATCGCGCACGCAGTCGTCGAGGGTGTCGGTCCCGTAGACGTCGGGCTCGCGGGCACCGAGCAGGTTCAGGTTCGGGCCCGAGAGCAACAGGATCACGGCCATGGCGATCGACTCCTTCGTGTTCCCGGATCAGCTATCGATCCCGACGGCGCGGAACGCCACCGCGAGGGCGGCGGGTGACGGGTCGTCGACCGTCTCCAACCCCGACGGCCCCGCGAGGACGAACGTCAACCCGCCGTGCGCCTTCTTGTCGCGGGTCATGACCGCGAGCAGGGCGCCTGCCCCGAGGCCCGGTGCCTCGGTGGGCAGGCCGAGGCCGGCGACGAGCGTCCGGTGTCGCTCGACCTCCCCCGGCGCGATCCGCTCCAGCGCGCCCGCGAGCGCGCCGGCGAAGACGAGCCCCACGGCCACCGCTTCACCGTGGAGGAGGTCGTGGTGCCCCACGGTCTCCAGTGCGTGGGCCAGCGTGTGACCGTAGTTCAGGGTCGCGCGCTGCCCGGTGCGCTCGTGGGGGTCGGCGCTCACCACGTGGGCCTTGATCGCCGCGCAGCGCGCGACGATCTCGACGAGCACCGCCGGCTCCCGGGCGTCGATCGCCGCGCGCCGCTCGCCGAGCAGCACCGCGATCGCCGTCGCGTCCTCGGAGCCGCCCATCAACGCGTACTTCGCCACCTCCCCGAGGCCAGCTCGATACTCCCGCTCGGGCAGCGTGGCGAGCGTGGTGACGTCGGCGAGCACGGCGACGGGCTGATGGAACGCACCCACCAGGTTCTTGCCCTCGGGAAGGTTCACCGCGGTCTTCCCACCGATCGCGGCGTCGACCTGCCCGAGGAGCGTGGTGGGGCACTGCACGACCGGGATCCCCCGGTGGTAGAGCGCGGCGGCGAGCCCGGCGGTGTCGCCCACCACCCCTCCCCCGAGCGCGACCACCGCGTCCCCACGCAGCAGACCCGCGCGCACCCAGGTGCGGCACAGGGCCTCCACGCTCGCGAGCGTCTTGGCCTCCTCGCCGTCGTCCATCACCGCTTCGACGACGCGGACGCCGCGCACCGTGAGGGCGTCGCGCACCGCGGGGCCGTGGTGCGCCAGGACCGCAGCCTGGCCGGTGAGGGCCACGCAGCGCCGCCCACCGAGGATCCGACCCACCTCCCCCAGCGTTCCGGCCCCGACGACGACGTCGTACGCGGGGTCCACCTCGACCGTCACGGTCCTCGTCACCGGGTGCACCGGGCGAGCTCCTCGACGACGGCGTCGGTGACCTCGGCGACCGAGCGTCCCGCCGTGTCGACCGCCGCGTGCGCGGCGGCCCGGTAGGCGGGAGCGCGCACGCTCGCGAGACGCTCGAGGGTGGCGACGGGCGGGTCGCCACCCGCGAGCAGCGGTCGCCGGTCGCGGTCCACGCCCTCACCCACCCGGGTGGCGAGCGTGGCGGGGTCGGCGGTGAGCCACACGACGACGCCCGCGGCGCGCACCGTGCGCCGGTTCCGCGCGTCGCCCATGGCACCGCCACCGCACGCGATCACGAGGGGGTCGGGCGAGGCGCACACGTCGACCAGTGCGCGCCGCTCGAGCTCCCGGAAGGTGGCTTCGCCCTCCGTGGCGAAGATCTCGGCGACGGCGCGCCCGCACGTCGCCTCGACCACCTCGTCGACGTCGACGAACGGGCGTGCGAGGCGGGTGGCGCACTCCCGGCCGACGGTCGACTTCCCTGCGCCCATGAGCCCGACGAGCACGAGGTGGCGCGGGGCGCCCGTCATGCCAGCGATGCGACGAACGCCCGGTGGTTGCGGAGGAGCTCGTCGAGCGAGTCGCCGCCGAACTTGCGCAGCACCTCGGACGCGAGCACGAGCGCAACCATCGTCTCGGCGACCACGCCCGCGGCGGGAACGGCGGTGACGTCGGTGCGCTCCTTGAACGAGACCGTCGCCTCCTTGGTCCGGGTGTCGACGGTCTTGAGCGTGGGCCGGTTCAAGGTGGCGAGCGGCTTCATCGCCACCCGCGCCACGAGCAGCTCGCCCGTGGTCATCCCTCCCTCGGTGCCCCCGGCCCGGGTGGAGCCCCGGACGTAGGCGCTCGCGTCGGCATCCCAGAGGATCTCGTCGTGGGCTTCGCTCCCCCGCTCCCCGGCCACGGCGAACCCGTCACCGATCTCGACGCCCTTCATCGCCTGGATGCTCATCAGTGCCTGCGCGAGCAACCCGTCGATGCGGCGATCCCAGTGCACGTGCGAGCCGAGCCCCGCGGGCACCCCGAACCCGAGCACCTCCACGACGCCGCCGAGCGAGTCGCCGGCCTTCGCAGCCGCCTCCACCTCGGCGACCATCGCCGCCTCGGCCGCCGGATCGAAGCAGCGCACGGGCGACGCGTCGACGCGGGCCAGGTCGTCGGGCCCCGGCCGGGGGTCGCCCGGCGCCGACGCGCCACCCATCTGCACCACGTGGCTGATCACCGACGTGCCGAGGTGGGCGAGGAGCGCCTTGGCGATCGCGCCGGCCGCGACCCGGGCCGCGGTCTCGCGTGCGCTCGCCCGCTCGAGCACGTTGCGGGCGTCGTCGAACCCGTACTTCTGCATGCCCACGAGGTCGGCGTGGCCCGGGCGCGGCTGGCGCAACGGCTTCGACGTGGTACCGGGAGCAGGCGACATCTCCTCTTGCCACTTCGGCCACTCGGTGTTGTGGATGACCACCGACACCGGCGACCCGAGCGTCGCCCCGTGGCGGACACCGCTCAGGAGCTCGACCTCGTCGCGCTCGAAGCGCATCCGTGGACCGCGCCCGAAGCCGAGACGGCGGCGGGCGAGCTCGTCGCCGATGGCGTCGATCGCGATCGGGAGTCCGGCCGGCAGCCCCTCGACGACGACGACCAGCGCCGGGCCGTGGGACTCCCCCGCCGTGAGGAAGCGCAACACGACCGCTCAGGGTACCCCCAGCCGCGGCGACGGCCGGGCTGCGATTCGCCCCCCACCCCGGACAGGACCTCGTTCTCCCGGGCTGCGGCCGCTACCCGCGGTACCAGTCGAGCACTGCTCCACCCACGAGCACCGCGGTGATCGTGCCCGCGGCGAGGAACGGGCCGAACGGGACGTGATCCTTGCGGGTCCGCACGCCGGTGAGGATCAACGCGATGCCGACCACGGCCCCGTAGAGAAAGCCGAGGAACAGCCCCAACACCACCTCGCCCCAGCCGAGGTAGCCGAGGTACAAGCCGAGGACGAACGCCAGCTTCACGTCGCCGAAGCCCATGCTGCGCGGCGACACGACGTGGAGCGCGGCGAACACCACGAACGCGACGATCCCGCCGAGCAGCGCCCGACCGTACGCGCCGAGCTGGTCGTCGGCGAGCGCCCCGAGCCCGAGCAGCACGACGCCGGCGCCGGCCAGTGGGAACACGATCCGGTTCGGGAGCAGGAAGCGGCGCAGGTCGATCACCGACAGGGCGACGAGCGCCGCCACGAGCACGAGGTAGGCGGGAAGGACCCACTCGCGCTCGAAGCGGGCGGCGGTCGCCCCGAAGAGCGCGGCCGTCCCGAGCGCGACGACCCACCCGGTGCCGCTCCGCAGGCTGCGGGCCGGCTCGGGGAAGGGTCCGGCGAGCACCGGGACCTTCTCGGGGACCCGGTCGATCACCACGGGCAGGACCAAGCCCACCAGCAGCCCGAGCAGGCTGGCGCCGACGACGAGCGCGGTGCTCACGTGGTGGTGTCGGCGCGCGCGGCGGCCGACATGACCTCCAGCGGTGCCGGTTCGCCCGTCCAGCGGGTGAAGGCCACCGCCGCCTGGTGCACGAGCATGCTCAGCCCGCCCGCGCACGGGATCCCCCGGTCGGCCGCGGCCGCGAGCAGCGGCGTGGGCGACGGGTGGTACACGGTGTCGTAGACGAACTGATCGCGCC
>BTUT01000087.1:0-9557 GCA_045862935.1 Acidimicrobiia bacterium | reverse complement strand
GTCCGACGAGATGAAGACCTCCTTGTGGGTCTCGACGAAGACGACGTCGTCGTAGCGGGAGATGCCCCACAGCTCGTTGATCGGATCCCAGTACGCCGGCGCGTGCTCACGCATCCACGCGTACGTGGGGTAGGGGTTGGTGACGTAGAGGTCGCCGTCGAGCAGGTCGATGGTTCGGGTCATGGCGCCAGTCCAGTCGATCGGGGGCTCACGGGCCGAAGCAGGCCTCGAGGAACTTCACCGTGGTCGCCTCGTCCGGGGTCACCACGAGGCGGCCGGCTTCGCGCCGCACGTCGAGTGCCGGGCAGAACCATCCCTGACCGCCGGCGAAGAACTCGGGAGAGCCGCGGACGCCACGGCGGCGGCCTTCCTCCCAGTCGGCGAGGACGCCGGCGCGATCGGCCTCCGGGTCGACGGCGACCCCGTGCGCCGCGGCGATCTCGGCGAGCACCTGGGGGTCCGCGACGTCGCGTCCCTCCTCGAAGAGCGCCGTGCGCAGCGCGAGGCTCACCCGCTCGGCCACCGCGTCGCTCAGCCGGGTCGCCGCATGGGCGAGGTCCAGCGCGGCGAGCGACGACGAGGGGAACGTGGCCTCGTCGAACCCGGCGAAGAGGTCGGGCGCGACCGATGCCCGCAGCTCCTCGATCTCCTCGGCCACGAACGCGGCGTCGAGGGGCTCCCCGTTCACGAGCTCGAGCGGCCACGCCCGGACCCGCAGGACGACGTCGGCGCGACCGAGCTCCGCGCGACGCGCGACGATCCGCCGCAGCCCCACGTGGGTGAACGGGCACGACACGTCGGCGAACACCTCGATGACGCTCACGGCGAGCCCGTCCCGACCACTTCGCCCACGGGGACCACCCGGCCCACCGGGCTCTCGTCTTCTCCGACCGCCACCGTCATGCCTCGAACGGGCCTTTGCCCATCTGGTCGCGCACGGTGGTCACCGGTGGGTTCGTGAGGGCGCGGCGCTGCCAGTTCGCGCCGTCGACCACCAGCGTGTGCCCGGAGATGAAGCGCGCGTACGGCGACGCGAGGAACGTCGCCGCCCATCCGAGCTCGCGCAGCCGGCCCACGCGCATCGCGGGCTGGCACACGTCCTTGTCGCTGGTCCGCTCGAGGTTGCCCTGGATGTCGGCGGTCATGTCCTCGTGCGGGAACAGCCCGGGCACGAGCCCGTTCACCTGGATGCCGTACGGGCCCCACTCGACCGCCAGGGTCTCGGTCATGTTCTTCACCCCGGCCTTGGCCGCGGACGAGTGCGCGAAGCCGGGCCCGCCGGTCCACGCGTACGACGCCCCCACGTTCACGATCGAGCCGGGCGTCCCGTCGAGCAGGTGGCGCCGCGCGAACTCGCGCGCACAGAAGAACGTGCCGTTGAGCGTGATGTCGACGACCGTGCGCCACGCGTTCGGCGACATGTCCTCCGCCGGGACCGGGAAGTTGGCTGCGGCGTTGTTGACGAGCACGCCGGGCAGCGCGAAGGCTTCCGTGGCGGTCCCGAACGCGGTCGCGATCTGCTCGGGGTCGCGGATGTCGCAGGCCACCGTGAGGACGCGTGCGCCGAGTGCGCTGATCGCCTCGTCGCCGGCCTCGAGGTGCTCGGGTTTGCGGCTCGCGATGACGATGGCCGCACCCAGACGCGCGAACTCCGAGGCGATGGCCTTGCCGAGTCCCGTGCCGCCGCCGGTCACGAAGACGGCCGTGCCGTCGAACGTCCCGGGCGGGAGCGCGCTCGCGCCGGTGGCCGGCGGCTCGGGCAGTCCGATGATCGCACTCATCGCAGGTCAGCTCCCGGTGTAGTGGGGCTCGCGCCCCTCCGCGCGCGCGGCGCGGAACTCGGCGAAGTCGTCCGACTTGTTGATGAAGGTCTGGTAGACGAGCTCGTCGGCCATCGAGGAGCGGACCGCCTGCTCCGACAGGTGCCGGATCACGCGGCGGGCCATCTTCACGGTGACCGCGGGCGACGCCGCGATCTTCTCGGCCATCTCGCGCGCGGTCGCGTCGAGCTCGTCGGCGGGTACGACCCGCGACACGATGCCGTGCCCGAGAGCCTCCGATGCGCTCATCGCGCGGCCGGTGAGCACGAGGTCGCTCACCACGCCGTGGCCGCAGATCTGGAACAGACGGCCCATGCCGCCCGTGTCGGGGATCACGCCGTGACCCACCTCGGGGAGCATGAACCTCGCGTCCTCGGCCGCGATCCGGATGTCGCAGAGGAGCGCGCGCTGGAAGCTCCCGCCGATGGCCCAGCCCTGGATGGGCACGATGATCGGCGCCTCGATCTCGAAGATCTTCAGGATGCCCTGGTGACCGCGGGTCATGAGGTCGTGGTGGCTCATGGGCAGGTCCTTCTGCCCGATCGACCCGACGTCGCGACCCGACGACCACGCCTTGCCCTCGCCGCGCCAGATCACCGCGCGGACGTCCCGGTTGCCCGCGAGCTCCGCGAGCACCTCGAAGAGCGCGACGTCCATGTCGTCGTCGAACGCGTTGCGCTTCTCGACGTTGTCGTTGGTGATGATGGCGATCGGCCCGTCGTACTCGAGCCGCAGTCGGGGGTCAGGCACGGGTGTCCTCCGTCTCGTTCTCCGCGAACCGCTGCACGATCGCCTCGAGCACCTCGCCACAGGTGTGCGCCCCACCCGGCGGGTCGGGGAGACGCACCGGCCCGTGCTCCCGGCTGGGCAGGAGCACGGTTGCGTGGCCCGGGGTGGTGACGTCGCCCCGCTGGTTCTCGCCGCGGAGCTCGAGATCCACGGCGGGCCGACCGCCTTCGGCGAGGTACGTGCGCACGACGGTGCCGCGCATCCAGTGGGTGTCACCGACGTAGTTGAACTTGCGGAACTGGCAGTCGAGCTTCCAGAGCCACGCGTCGTCGCCCATCCAGTCGGTGCAGAGGTGCACGAGCCAGGTCTCGCGCATGCGTCCGTAGTCGTAGATCGCGGGGTTGCCGGCGGCCCGCGCCCAGTCCGCGTCCCAGTGCACGCGCTGCTGCACGTCGGGGACGTTGAGCGCGTCGGGTCGGAAGAACTTCGGCATCCGCTGGCGCTGCTGGAAGCCGAGCCGCAAGGCCTTCACGCCGTAGAGGCCCATCCCCATGCCGACGTGCCAGCAGACCATGTCGGTGACACGCAGCGGGCCCTTCACGATGGGCGTGATCTCGTCCCCCTCGTCCACGTCCTCCCACCACCGCGGCTCACTTCCGCGTCGCCGGGCCGGCTCACCCGCGTACCACTCGTCGATCCGGGCGATCTCGTCGTCGGTGTACGGCCGGACCTCCACGTCGGCGTACTTCGCGCGCTGCTCGACGCCTTCCCGATCCGTGCGGATCATCAGTCGGTACTGCGCGCTCAGGGCGAGCGGTGACGGCGCGTACGCGCAGAACACCTCACCGGTCCACTCGTGCACGGCCCGCTTCGCGAACTCGCTGCGCTTGTCGTGCACGCCCACGAGCGCGTTGCGCCGCCGCACGCGCATCCCGGGACGCAGGGGGTTCCACCACTCGCGGTAGCTCCCGGAGTAGAACGCGTGCGCGCCGCGGATCGGGTCGCCCCGCAGCAGCTCCCTCGTCGCGTCGTCGAGGTTCGGAACGTCGTTCTCACCGATCAAGGTGTCGCCGCCGTTGAAGTTGGGCGACGCGATCGGACCTCCCCACACGGTGCCCGCCGCGTACTCCGGCTCGCACCACAGCGGGTTGTCGTCACCCGTCGCCTCCGCGAGGTGGCGGAAGGCGTCCTCGTTGGGCGAGCGGTAGTGCGGCGGCTGGGGATGGGGCTGCGCGACGCCGATGCGCTCCCGGAGGCGGGCCACGCCCTCGTCGGTGATCCCCCCGCGCTCGCTCACGACGTCGGCTCCATGTCTGCACCATAGATTGGAGCGTCGCGCCGCCCTGCACCGCGACCCCCCGTCAGAGGTCGATCTCCTCGTCCTTCGACGGAGTGGGGCCCGTGCCGGGGTCCGGGAGGGAGTCGAACACCGCCGGAGGCTCCCGCCACGGGGCGGGGGGTGTGCCGGCGCGGGCGTCCCGGATCGCACGCCACACGCGCTCGGGAGTGCACGGCATGTCGAGATGCCGGATGCCGAGGTGCGCGACGGCGTCCACCACCGCGTTCTGCACCGCCGGGGTCGACCCGATGCTGCCGCTCTCGCCGATGCCCTTCGCGCCGAGCGGGTTGCGCGGCGACGGCGTCTCGGTGTTGAGCGCCTCGAAGCTCGGCATCTCGGCCGCGCTCGGCACCGCGTAGTCCACGAGCGTCGTCGTGAGCGGGTTCCCGTCGCCGTCGTAGACCACCTGCTCGAACAGCGCCTGGGCGACGCCCTGCGCGACGCCGCCGTGCTGCTGGCCCGCCACGATGAGTGGGTTGAGGATGCGGCCGCAGTCGTCCACGGCGACGTGGCGAACGAGCTCGACCCGGCCGGTCTCGGTGTCGACCTCCACCACCGCGATGTGCGCCCCGAAGGGGAAGGTCGCGTCCCCCTGCGAGAAGTCGAGGGCCGCGAGCAGCGGGTCGTCGGCGTCCGCGGCCGCCACCGCAACCTCGGACCAGGCCAACGCCGACGCGGGCACGCCGGCAACCCCGAGGCGCCCGTCGCCGGTGACGACGATGTCCTCCGGAGCGGCTTCGAGGAGGCGCGCGGCCACCGCTCGGGCTCGGTCGAGCACCGCCTCCGCGGCCTGCACGACGGCCGACCCGCCGAGCTGCAGCGAACGCGAGCCGCCGGTGCCGCCACCGCGGGGGATCACCGAGGTGTCGGACTGCTCGAAGCGGATCCGGTCCATCGGGATGCCGAGCCGGTCGGACACGATCATCGAGAACGAGGTGGCGTGCCCCTGGCCGTGCGCCGACGTCCCGGCCCGCACGGTCGCGGTGCCGTCGGAGTGGACCTCGACGGACCCGTACTCGCTGCCCGGCCCGCCCCCCGTGACCTCCACGTACGCCGCGACGCCGATGCCGAGCTGCACGCGATCACCCCGGGCGCGACGTTCGGCCTGCTCCTCGCGCAGGGCCTCGTAGCCCGCGACCCGGGCCGCTTCGTCGAGGGCGCGTGCGTAGTCGCCGCTGTCGTAGTGGGCACCGGTGAGCGTGCGGAACGGGAAGTCGCGCGGCTGGAGGAAGTTGCGGCGCCGGAGCTCGAGCGGATCGATCCCGAGCTCGTACGACGCCATCTCCATGATCCGCTCGAGGTACGCGGCGGCCTCCGGCCGGCCCGCGCCGCGGTACGCGCCCATCGGGGTGGTGTTGGTCAGGGCGACCGCCACCTCGTACGCGAGCTCGGGGACGTGGTAGGTGCCGGTGGCCATCATGCGGGTCATGCCCGCGGGCAGCATGCCGCCGAAGCCGCCGTACGCGCCGCCGTCGCCCACGATCCGGCAACGCAGGCCGGTGATCATCCCGTCGCGGGTGAAGCCCATCTCGATGTACTGCACCTGCCCGCGGCCGTGGGGCATCCCCACGAGGTTCTCGGAGCGGGTCTCCACCCACTTCACCGGGCGCCCGAGCCGCATGGCGGCTGCGGCGACGGCGTAGTGCTCCGCACTCGCCGAGGCCTTCGCGCCGAAGGCGCCGCCGACGTCGGGCACCACGATCCGGACCTGCTCCTGCGGGAGCCCGAGCGCTTCCGCGAGCTCACCCCACTCGCGGTGCGGCATCTGGGTCGAGGGATGGACCGTCACCACGTGACCGAGACCGTCGTCGCCGGGCACGACCGCGACGGCGCCACCCTCCATCGGCACGGCGGCGAGTCGCTGGTTCTCGATCCGGGCGCGGACCACGACGTCTGCGCCGTCGAGCACCGCGGCGCCGCGACCCTCACGGCGGCCGACGGCGAGGTTGGACCCGATCGCCTCGTTCTGGACCGGCGCACCGGGGGCCAGGGCGGCTTCCATGTCGGCGACCGCCGGGAGCGACTCGTACTCCACCACCACCAGCTCGGCGGCGTCGATCGCCTGCTCCCGGGTCTCGGCCACGACGACGGCCACCGGATCGCCGACGAAGCAGACCTTGCCCTCGGCCAGCGGTGGGCGCGCGCACTCGGGGTGGATGCGGAAGAACACGAAGTACGGCGCGAGGCCGAGGTCGGACGCGGTGAACACCCCGACCACGCCGGGCGCCGCGAGCGCCGGGCCCGCGCCCACCGAACCGATACGGGCGTGCGCGACCGGCGAGCGCACGAACTGGGCGTGCAGCACGCCCTCGATCGCCAGGTCGTCCACGTAGCGGCCGCGCCCGGTGAGCAGCGCGGGATCCTCGATCCGGGGCACGGCGTTGCCGAGCAGCGAGCCGGTCATCGCCGGACCCCGACGAACGGCTGCACGGCGTGGTGCCGCGTCATCGCGGAGCCCGCCGGGCCGAGCTGCTGGTGGGCACGCCACAACCGCCGGTGGAAGAGCGCCACCAGTGCTTCGTCGTGGCGCCCGTCGTCGGCGAGCACGAAGGCCTCGAGCGCCGCGTCGCCGTCCTCCCGGCTCTCCGGTCGATGCCCGAGGAGGGGGCGCAGGTCGTCGAGGTCGGCCGCGACGCATGCGTCGCCGATCTCGTCGACCCGTTGGAGGTGGCGCGCGAGTCGGAACGCGGTGCGCACGCGGTACTGCTCGAACGCGTCGACCGCCTCGATCGACCGGAGCTGCCCCACGAGGTGCTCGTGGGCCACCGCTCCCGACGAGCGGCGCGACTCGGGGAGCTCCACCTCCTCGAGCTCGAGGCCGAGGATCTCGGCGAGGGCTTCGACCGCGAAGAGGTTCGTCTCGCAGCACCATTGGAGGTTCGTCATGTAGTCGGACTCCGGAGCGGGCGCCGCGAGCGCCGCGTGGAACGCGAGCTGGTTGCTGAGGGTGAAGGCGAAGTTGTGGTGCTGCACCGCGTCGAGATCGACCGGGAACCCGCCGGCGGCCTCGTACACGTCGTAGAGCCGGGCCATGTCGCCGTAGTGGAGGATCGAGTCGCGCTGACGGAAGCCGGCGAGGTCCATCATCGGGTCGCCGACGTGCGCGAGCTCGACGTCGAGCACGGCGGTGAGGCGGCCGTGCTCGTGGTGGAGCTGACCGGAGTCCCACACGACCACCGACTCCCGTCCCTTCGGGTCGAGCGGGTTGCGGGCCAGCCAGGCGAGACAGAACTCGAGGAAGGGATCGGGGCGCACCTTGGCGGCGCGATACACCCGCTCGTAGCACCGCAGGCCGATCGTCGCCGCGGTCTCGGGCGGCGAGGCGTGTGCGATGCCGGCTTCGACGAACGGAGCGATGTCGAGCCGGTGGAGGTCCGCGAGCACTCCCATGTACTCGTCCATCACCGCATCACGCTCGGCGTCCGTGAGCTGCGCGAAGTCCGCGCTCCCGCGCACGCGGTCGGTGACGAACGCGCGGGGCTCGTCGCACCATCCGTAGACGTGGGGCACCGGGATCCCACCGGCCTCCATCAGCGTCTGGGCCGTCATCTCGTGGCGCAGCGGCCACACGCCCGGGATGTCGGACCGCTCGCCGCGCACGCACAGCTCGAGCGCGTCACCGTCTCGCTCGACGTCGGCGAACCACACGGGTCGCCAGCGCGCCTGACGCGCGATCGCGACGACGCGCCCACCGACGTTGGTCTCGATCCAGCGAGTGACCAGGTCGGTGAGCGCGTCGCTCCGGGTGGGTGCCTCCACGAGCTCACCCTACGACGCCCGCACCACCGGCGTCGCCCGACGGTGTGCGGACGGCGGGCAGGGGGCGAGCCGGACGCGAGGCGGGGACGAATCGGCGATCAGACGAGCTTCACGTCCTGGGCCGCCTTGAACCGGTCGGCGATGTCGGTCCAGTCGACGACGTTCCAGATCGCCCCGACGAAGTCGGGCCGCCGGTTCTCGTACTGCAGGTAGTACGCGTGCTCCCACGCGTCGATCACGAGCAACGGCACCGAGCCCGGGCCCACGTTGTCGTGGTGGTCGTAGATCTGCGTGACGGAGAGCCGGCGTCCGAGCGGCTCCCAGCAGAGCGCACCCCAGCCGGACCCCATGACCGACACCGTGGCGGCAGTCATCTCGGCGCGGAACGCGTCGAAGGTGCCGAAGTGCTCGTCGAGCGCGGCCGCGAGGTCGCCCTCCGGGTGACCGCCCCCATCGGGTGAGAGGTTGCGCCAGAACAGGCTGTGCAGCACGTGCCCCGCGAGGTTGAACGCGGCCTTGCGCTCGAGACCGGGCAGTGCAGCCAGGCCGTCGTTCGCGCGCGCGTCCGCGAGCTCCGCGATCGTGGCGTTGAGGCCCGTCACGTAACCCGCGTGGTGCTTGCCGTGGTGGAGCTCCAGGATCTTGCCCGAGTAGTGCGGTTCGAGGGCCCCGTAGTCGTATCCGAGTTCAGGCAGCGTGTACGTCATCTCCACTCCTTCAGGTCTGCATCGTTGGTGCCCCGACCGCGGGTACGAGGAGCTCGGTTCGCTCCCGCGGGCATCAGCCCCGCCGGAAGCGAGGGATGGTGACCTCGTCGCTGACGCGGTCCCACACGACCTCGACCGGCATCCCCACCCGCACTTCGTCGGGCGGGCAGTCGACGACGTTGCTGGGGACGAGCACGCCCCCGCAGTCGTCGAGCTGCACCAGAGCCACATTGTACGGGACGACGGCCGCGGTGGCGGCGTGCACGGGGTGCACCACGATGGTGTACGTGAACACGGTGCCTCGACCCGCCGACTCGACCCAGTCGTGGCGGGCCGACTGACAGGCCGGGCACAGCACGTGCGGAAGGTGGCGGAACGTGCCGCAGTCGGCGCAGCGCTGGACCACGAGCCGCCGGTCGCGCGCCGCCGCCCAGAACGGCTCGGTGAGCGGCTCCACGAGGGGAACCGGCATCTCCGGCGGGAAGCACCCGAGCCCGCTCATGCTCCCCTCCGGAGGATGAGTGCGCTCGACGGGGGGGCCGAGGGACCCGCGACCACGAGGCAGTGCTCCGCACCGTCGACCTGCGCGGTCGACTCGCCACGGAGCTGCCGGACGCCCTCGTTCACGAGGCTGAGTCCGTGGATGTACGCCTCGGCGAGGTTGCCCCCCGCCGTGTTGATCGGCAGCGCACCGTTCGGCCATTCGAGGGTGCCACCCTCGACGAAGGGCCCGCCCTCGCCCCGCGCGCAGAACTCGAAGTCCTCGATGGTCATGAGCACCTGACCCGTGAAGTTCTCGTAGAGCTGGGCGACGTCGATGTCGGACGGGCCGATGCCGGCTCGCGCGTAGAGGTCGCGCGCCACTCCGGCGAGACCCGCCGACGTCCACAGCTCGGGAGGCCGTCGGAAGCGATCACCACCGTCGCCGGGCGCGAGCCCCTCGGCGGCCCCGGCGATGAGGACGGGCCGTGCGCGGAGGTCTCGCGCCCGCTCGGTCGTCGTGACGACGACGGCACACGCACCATCGCTCTCTTGGCAGCAGTCGAACAGGCGGTACGGATCCGCGATCACGCGCGAGCGCTGGTGGTCCTCGAGCGACAGTGGCCGGCCGTGCATCACGGCTCGCGGGTTGCGCTGCGCGTGCGCGTAGCACGCGACCGAGACCATCCCGAAGTGCTCGCTCGTGGTGCCGTACTCGTGCAT
>BTUT01000086.1:0-9664 GCA_045862935.1 Acidimicrobiia bacterium | reverse complement strand
ACATGTCGTACGTGTAGGCGCCGCCGGACTCACCGGTGACGGTGACCCACAGCGCCTGCGCCGAGGCGTCCGGCTCGTTGTGCCGGACCTCGAGGATCTTGTCGCGTGCGGTGTCGGTGATGGTGAGGATCGGCTCCACGACTTCGCTCATGATCTACTCCTGGTGGCTTCGCCGCCGGTCCGGACGCCCCGACCATGATAGGGGCGTGCGGGTGGTCCTCCTGCTGCCGACGTCGACCTATCGAGCCGCCGACTTCATCGCCGCGGCCCGATCGCTCGGCGCCGAGGTCGTGGTCGCATCCGACCGTCTCTCACCCGCCGCGAGCACCGAGGGTGTGCGGGCAGTGGAGCTGCCCTTCGACGACCCCGATCGCGCAGCCGCCCTGCTCGCCAACCTCGACGACCGTGGACCGGTGGACGCCGTCATCGCGGTCGACGACCAGGGTGTGGTGACCGCGGCGCGCGCCGGTCACCTCCTCGGACTGCCCCACAACCCTCCCGAGGCGGCTTCCCGCACCCGCGACAAGCGCGACCTGCGCGCTGCGCTCGGAGCCGCCGAGGTGCCCCAACCCCGATGGGCGACGATCGACGACCTCGACGACCTGCCCGACCTGGGGTTCCCCTGCGTCGTGAAGCCGGCTCGGCTCTCGGGGAGTCAGGGGGTCATTCGCGCCGACGACGCGACAGCGGCGCGCGCTGCCGCCCGGCGCGCGAGCGCCATCGCGTGTGACGGACCGTTGCTCGTCGAGGAGTACGTACCCGGCTTCGAGATCGCCGTCGAGGGCCTCATGCGTGACGGCGCGCTGGATGTGCTCGCGGTGTTCGACAAGCCCGACCCCCTCGACGGTCCCTACTTCGAGGAGACGATCTACGTCACGCCGTCGCGCTGCACCGATGAGGTGCTCTCGCGCTGCACGCGCGTCACCGCCGACGCCGCCGTCGCGCTCGGCCTGCGCGAAGGCCCCGTGCACGCCGAGCTCCGGATCGACGGCGACCGCGTGTGGGTCATCGACGTCGCGGCACGCTCGATCGGCGGACTGTGCGCGCGCACCCTCCGGTTCGGCGCCGGGATCTCGCTCGAAGAGGTGATCCTGCGCCACGCGCTCGACCTTCCGCTCGACGACCTCCGTCGGGAGGCAGCCGCGAGTGGGGTCATGATGCTCCCGATCCCCCGCAGCGGTACGCTCCGAGCGGTGCACGGGCAGGACCGCGCCCGCGCGACCCCGGGGATCGTGGGCCTCGAGATCGCGATCAACCCCGGCCGCCCGGTGGTCGCACTGCCCGAGGGTGACCGCTACCTCGGCTTCCTGTTCGCACGGAGCGCGACTCCTGCCGCCGTGGAAGCGGCGCTGCGTGCGGCCCACGCCGAGCTGGAGATCGTGATCGAGTAGCGCCGCCCTAGCCTGACTCCTGTGCACGTCCTCTTCATCGCCGGTTACGAGCTCGGACACCAACCGCTGCACGTCGCGGGGCCGGCTGGGCGCGTTCGCGCGGCCGGCCACGAGGCGCGGGCGATCGATCTCTCGATGCAGTCCTGGGACCCCGACCTCGTCGACTGGGCCGACCGCATCGCGATCTCGGTGCCGATGCACACCGCCGCCCGGCTCGCGCGGCGCGCGATCGAGGCCATCCGGCAGCAGCGCGCCGACGTCGCGATCTGCGCGTACGGGCTCTACGCGCCGACGCTCGCGGACGTCGCCGACCGGACGATCGCCGGTGAGACCGACGTCGCGATCCTCGCGTGGGTCGATCACGAGCCCCGCCGCGGCGTCCACACCGTTCACCTCGACCGCACTGCCGCCACACCGGGAGCACCGCTGCCCGCGCGCGACCTGCTCCCCGCGCTCGACCGGTACGCGCATCTCGCGATCGGCGACGACGAACGGCCGGTGGCCTACATCGAGGCGAGCCACGGCTGCGCCCATCGCTGCCGTCACTGCCCGGTCCCGGTGGTCTACGACGGACGGATCCGGCTCGTCGCCGTCGACGACGTGCTCGCCGACGTCGCGCAGGTGGTGGGCTCCGGCGCTCGCCACGTCACCTTCGGTGATCCCGACTTCCTCAACGGGATCCACCACTCGTTGCGCGTGGCGCGCGCCGTGCATTCCCGCTTCCCCGACCTGACGTTCGACTGCACGGTCACGGTCGAGCACATCCTCTGGCATGCCGACACGTGGCCCGCGCTCGCCGACCTGGGCTGCGGGTTCGTGGTCTCGGCTTTCGAGCCCACGAACGACACGGTCCTCGAGCGACTCGACAAGGGCCACACCGCAGCCGACGCCGCACGCGCCGTCGAGCTCCTCCGCGACCACGCCATCGAGATCCGGCCGACCTGGCTGCCCTTCACCCCGTGGACCACGTTCGACGACGTGCGGGATCTCCTGCGCTTCGTCGCCCACCACGACCTGGTCCCCAACGTCGACCCGGTGCAGTACACCATCCGCCTGCTGATCCCGAAGGGCTCGCTGCTGCTCGACCTCCCCGACGTCCTGACTCGCGTCGCGTCCTACGACGACATCCGCCAGACGTACCCCTGGCGTGCCCAGGACCCGCGGATCGACGATCTCCAGGTCGCGCTCGCTGCGCTCGTGGAGGGACACCTCGCCGCGGGCACGCCGATCCCCGCCGTCTTCCGCGCGGTCTGCGACGCCGCCGGAGTGGACTGGGACCCCGCCTCGCTCCCCGCGGGCTCGGTCGAGGGGAGGCCGCGGCTCACCGAGCCCTGGTTCTGCTGAGCGGAGCCGACCGCGGGCCAGTTCGGCTCGCTCGACCCCGTGTGAGCCCGTTCCCGGTGTGCCACCGGGCGCGGCGGGGCTCGTCGCCTACAGGCTGCGGAGGACGTTGAGCGCGGATCCCGCCCGGAACCACGCGATGTGCTCGGCGCTCATGGTGTGGGTGGCCTGGATCGTCTCGGTCCGGCCATCGGCGTGGTGGATGTCCACCGTGACGGTGGACCCCGGCGCGAGCTCGGCCAGCCCCACGATGTCGATCGTGTCGTCGACGAGGATCCGCTCGTAGTCGTCGGGGTTCGAGAACGTGAGCGCGAGCACTCCCTGCTTCTTCAGGTTCGCCTCGTGGATCCGCGCGAACGACCGCACCAGGATGGCCCGACCGTTCATGTACCGCGGCTCCATGGCCGCGTGCTCGCGCGACGAGCCCTCCCCGTAGTTCTCGTCACCCACCGCGATCCACGGGATCCCCGCATCCTTGTACGCCTTCGCGAGCTCCGGCAGCGACGTGCGAGAGCCGTCGCGCACGTCGATCCCGGTGCCGGCCTCGTCGAGCGAGAACGCGTTGTTCACGCCGATGAACAGGTTCCCCGAGATGTTGGTGAGGTGACCGCGGTACTTCAGCCACTTCCCCGCCGGCGAGATGTGGTCGGTGGTGCACTTGCCCACCGCCTTCATCAGCACCCGGAGACCCGTGATGTCCTGACCGTCCCAGGCCGGGAACGGCTCGAGCAGCTCGAGCCGCTCGGAGTCGGAGCGCACGATCACCTCGACGGTCGATCCGTCCTCGGCCGGGGCGATGAAGCCCGACTCGCCCGCGTCGAAGCCTGCGCCGGGGAGCTCGTCGGCGCTCGGCGGCTCGAGGTGCACCTCGCGGCCGTCGTCGGCGGGGATCGGGTCGTGCACGAAGTCGACGTCGAGACGGCCGGCGAGTGCGTACCCGACCACGCTCTCGGGGGACGCGATGAAGCTCAGGGTCGACGCGTTCCCGTCGTTGCGAGCCGGGAAGTTCCGGTTGAACGACGACACGATCGTGTTCACCTGGCCGGGCTCGATGTCGTCGCGCTGCCACTGGCCGATGCACGGTCCGCACGCGTTGGCCAGAACCGTCGCGCCGATGGCCTCGAGGTCATCGAGATAGCCGTCGCGCTCGATCGTCGCCCGCACCTGCTCCGAGCCGGGGGTGATCATGAGCGGTGTCCGCACCCGCAAGCCCGCGGCCTTGGCCTGCCGAGCGACGTGTGCGGCGCGGCCGATGTCCTCGTACGACGAGTTCGTGCACGAGCCCACGAGCGCCGCGGAGATGTCGAGCGGGTAGCCCTCCGCCTCCGCGATGCGCGCGAGCTCGGTGACCGAGCGATCCAGGTCGGGAGTGTGGGGACCCACCACGTGGGGCACGAGCTCGTCGAGGTCGACGTCGATCACCCGGTCGTAGAACCGCTCCGGCTCGCCCTCGACGTCCGGGTCGGGACGGAGGTGTTCGGCGAACTGGTCGGCCAGGCTCGCGAGCTCCTCTCGGCGCGTCGACTTCAGGTACATCGCGCTGCGGTGATCGTGGGGGAACAGCGAGCACGTGGCACCGATCTCGGCTCCCATGTTGCAGATCGTCGCCTTGCCCGTCGCGCTGATCGACTCCGCGCCGGGACCGAAGTACTCGACGATCGCACCGGTGCCTCCCTTCACCGTGAGGATGCCGGCGACCTTGAGGATCACGTCCTTGGCCGACGTCCAACCCGACAGGCGACCGGTGAGGCGCACACCGATGAGCCTCGGCACGCGAGTGTTGAACGGCCAACCAGCCATCACGTCGACGGCGTCGGCGCCACCCACACCGATCGCGATCATCCCGAGGCCACCGGCGTTGGGCGTGTGGCTGTCGGTGCCGATCATCATCCCGCCGGGGAACGCGTACTGCTCGAGCACCACCTGGTGGATGATCCCCGACCCGGGCTTCCAGAAGCCGATGCCGTACTTCGCGGACACCGTGCGCAGGAACTCGTACACCTCCGAGTTCACGTCGAGCGCGCTCTTCAGGTCGACCTCGGCGCCCACACGAGCCTGGATCAGGTGGTCGCAGTGCACGGTCGCGGGCACCGCGACCCGGGGCAAGCCGGCGGTCATGAACTGCAACAGCGCCATCTGCGCGGTGGCGTCCTGCATCGCGACGCGATCCGGGCGGTAGTCGGCGTAGTCCACGCCGCGGCCGGTCCCGACCGTCTCGACGTCGTCCGCGTGTGCGAACAGCACCTTCTCCGCGAAGGTCAGCGGTCGACCCAGGCGCCGGCGAGCGACGTCGATCCGCTCCGGGTAGCGCTCGTACACCGCCCGGACGAGCGCGGCGGGAGTGGTGGGACCAACCGTGGCTTCAGCCATCGTCTCTGCTCCGGAGTCGGGAATCCCTGTCCCTCGCAGGCTACGCCCCGACGCAGGCGCGGGCCTCACGGATGATCGGCGCGCGCGGCAGGACGAGGTTCATCACGCGGGTGAGCGCGTAGACGTTCGCCCGCACGGGGAGCAGCACGCCCGGCGGCCAGGGCAGCCCGTACGCCCCTCGCACCCACGACGGCAGGATGGCCAGCGTCGCCGCCACCACGACACCCCACAGCGGCCGGAAGCGCAGGGGCATCGGCGGAGCGAGGATGGTCCGCAAGCCCTCACGCGCCGTCGGGGTCACGCGCAGGCCCTCGACCGAGCCGAGGAAGTCGAGGATCTCACCGTAGGACTGGGGCGTCATCGCCCGCGGGAGGCCGACGCGCCCCGCGATCCGTCCCATCTCCCTCGTGTAGCGGTCGGCGTCGTAGTGGGTCAGCCGCCCGGCGTACGCGCGGTACGCGACCACGAACGACTCGATCTCGACCGCGTGGATCCACAACATGAGGTCGGGATCATCGGCGCGATACGCACGCCCCGTCTCGGGATCGGTGCCCTCGACGCGACGGTGAACGGCCCGCACACGTGCACACGCGGCTTCGGCGGCATCGGCACTGCCGTACGTGGTGGTGTACACGAAGTCGATCGTGCGCCGCAGGCGACCCCACGGATCCTCGCGGAACGCGCTGTGTTGCGCGACGCCGGCCATCGCGCGGGGCTCGAGCGCCTGCACGAGCAGGGCTCGCATCCCGCCCGCCATCATCACGGGGTCGGCGTGGAGCCTCCACACCACGCTGTCGGGCCCGAACCACCTCTCGGCAGCCTCGGGCACAACCGGCCGAGCAGGCACCGCCGGTCGAGCGGTCACACTCGCGCGCGCTCCTCGATCTCGACCGATCGCATGACGTCGCCCACCTGCGTCGACTGGGCGACGTCGATCCCGTCGACCACGTAGCCGAACAGGTTGTAGGCCTTGTTGAGCTTGCGCGTGCAGTCGTCGATGGTGATGAAGAACTGCGACCCGTTCGTGTTCGGCCCCGCGTTCGCCATGGCAACCGCGCCGAGCGTGTACTCACCCTGCACCGGCTCGTCGCGGAACTTGTATCCCGGCCCACCCCGACCGGTGCCCTCGGGGCACCCGCCCTGGATCACGAAGTTGGGCTCGACCCGGTGGAACGTGAGACCGTCGTAGTAGCCCTGCCGAGCCAGCGCCACGAAGTTGTTCACCGTGGACGGAGCGAGCTGGGGGTCGAGGTCCATCACGATCGCCCCGCGATCGGTGGTGATGGTCGCGCGGTAGATGGTGTTGTGGTCGATCTCGTGGTCGGGCTGCTCGGGCACGGAGCTCCTCTCGTGGTCATGGTGACCATCGTGGTCGTTGCGGGAGTGACTCTGGTGAACGAAGGACGGCCACCAGTTGGTCACGACGCTACCGAGCGGATCGGTCGGTCGTGGTCGGCGTGGAGGAGGGTGACCCTTCGAGCGCGTTGGTGACGTCGGCGAGGAGCTGGCGGGCTTGGTCCCCGAAGCGCCCGTCCGGCGAGAGCACGAGGTACCGCTGGAGGTCGTTCTGCGCAGCGGCGAACGCGCCGAACTCGTTGGCGAGCACGATGGCCCGGAAGAACCGGGCGTCCGCGTGCTCGGGATCGATCGCCACCGCCCGGTCGAGCCGGGCGCGGGCCTGCTGCACCAAGCCCTCGACGGCGTCCGGGTCCGACCTCACCGCGGCCTGCGCGGTCAGGTACAGGATCCGACCGGCCTGAGCCTCCGCCTCCGCGCTCTGTGGTTGCCGCGCGAGCACCTCGTCGTACTGCCGCAGCGCTCCCACGAGGTCACCGTCGGCCTCCAGGAAGCGAGCGAGCAACAGCCGGCTCGCGACGTCGTCGGGGTTCTCGGCGATCGTGGTCTGCAGCCGATCGATGCGCTCCTTCACGCTCGCCGACGGCTGCCCACCCCTCGGCCGGTCATCGGGCGCGCGCCCGGTGTTGCCCGAGGACGTCTCGCCGGGCAGCCGGGCACCGAGCGCGCCGGCGAGCGCCACCGCCGCGACCAGGCCGAAGACCACGACGCCGACCAGCGTGAGGACCCGGCGACGGCGTGAGGTCGGCTGCGCGCTCGGCCGCGTGTCGACCCCGTCGCGCAGCGTGCGGATGACGGCCGCAGCGCGGGCGGTGTAGTCGTCGTGGAGGCGAGCGTACGACTCTTCGTCGATCGCGCCCTTCGCGCGCTCACGCTCGAGGTCGTCGAGGGAGCGGAGGAGGAAGTCGCGCTCGTGCTCGAGCTGACCGCGATCCTGGAGCGAGCGCTCGGTCACGTCGCGCGCGACTCCCGGACGAGGGCTTCGTCGGCCTCGGTCGCTCGCAGCGGATCGGTGGACCGCCACCGCCGGAACGCGAGCACCAGCGCGCCGGCACCGACGACGAGCAGCAGGACGGGCAACCCCCAGACGATCAGGCCCAGGCCGCCCTGCTCCGGCTTCAGGAGGATGGACTCACCGTAGCGATCGACGTAGGCGCGCCGGATCAGCCCGTCCGACTGGCCTTGCGCGATCCGCTGCTTCAGGTCGCGACGGATCGCCCGCGCCGACGAGGTGTGGGAGTCGGCGGCCGAGAGGCTCTCGCAATCCGGGCACCGCAGCTCGCGCGCGAGCGCTTGCGCTCGCTCCGCGTCGCTCGGTGCCCCCGACGGCCATGCGACCCACACGAGCAGCGCGCCCACGACCGCCGCGAGCACGATCCAGGGAGCCCACGCGGTCCACCCACGCGCCTCCACCGTCGCTCCCCTCACGCTCCTGCTCCACCCCGCGCGGCGGCGAGGAGCGTCTCGAGGTCCCGCACGCTCGACGGGCCGAGCTGGTAGCCCACCACGAGACCATCGGGGCTGATCGCGAAGGTCTCGGGCTGGCCCCGGGTCCCGAAGGCGAGGGCCGCGTCGCCGCTGGCGTCCATGGCGACGGTCCAGGCATCCCCCTTGTCCCGCACCCAACGCTCGACGGCGCTGCGCGTGTCGTCGCGCACGATGCCGAGCATCACGAAGTCCGGCTCGTCGGCATGGCGCTCGTAGAACTTCACGAGCTCGGGATGCTCCTCGCGACACGGGATGCACCACGTGTTCCAGAAGTTCACGATCGTGGCCTTGCCCGCGAGATCGTCCTCGCTGAGGCGCTGGCCGTCGAGCGTCGTCACCGTGAACTGCGGCACCTCGCGCCCGGCCAGCTGACTCTGCTTCGCGTCGGCGCGCGGGTCGTTCCCCACCTGGGTCGCGAGCACGACCGACAAGGCGACCACCACCACGCCCACGCCACCCGCCACCCAGCGGGCCGGGTGCTTCATGCCGGCACCGCGGTCGTCGCCTCACGCTCGGGAGCGCTCCCGTCGGGCTCGGGCTCCGGCGGCCCTGCCGGGGCGTTCGACGGAACCACTGCACGGCGACGCGCCGGCAACAACGCGACCGCCGTTCCCACCACCAGCAGACCACCGCCGATCCAGATCCACACCACCATCGGGTTGATCGCGACACCGATCGTCACGCGTCCCCGGTCGGTCGGCGCCGAGATCAGCGTCAGGTAGACGTCGCGCAGGATCCCCGTGCGCACCGACGGGGTGCCGATCCCGGTGGTCGAGCCGGGGAACATGGACACCGCCGGCGCGTACGTTCCGAGATCGTCGCTCCCGTGTGCCACGTCGACGTTCGCCTTCACCGTTCGCTTCTGGTCGCTGACGTCGACGTCGAGGCCCCTGAAGGTCACCGTGTACCCGCCAACCGTCGCCGACTGGCCCTTCCTGAGCCGCACCTCGTCCTTCGTGGTGAACGCGCTCGACGCGGCGAGCGCCACCGCGATCGCAACCACGCCCGTGTGCACGATCAACCCGCCATACAGGCGCGGGCTCCCACGCACCATCCGCACCGGCGCTCGCCACCACGTCGCACCCACCGCGCGCTGCGCGCGGATGCCGACGGCGACCTGCCGCACGATCCCACCGACTGCGAACGCCGCGAGGCCGAACGTCAGCAGCGTCCAGACCGATCGGACGCCGAGGGCCGCGGCGATCACCATCACGGCCCCGCCGAACCATGCCGGCGCCACGAGTCGTCGCCGCAGCACCTCACCCGAGGTGGCACGCCACGGCAAGGCGGGGGCCACGGCCATGAAGAACAGCAGCGCCACCCCGATCGGCGTCGTCATGCGATCGAAGTACGGCTCGCCCACCGAGAGCTGGCGATCCTGCAGCGCCTCCGCGAGGAGCGGGTAGACGGTGCCGAGCAGCACCACGACGGCCAACGCGGCGAAGAGGAGGTTGTTCACCAGGAATGCCGCTTCGCGCGAGACCGGGCTGTCGATGCGCCCCGGCGCCCGCAGCTGGTCCCCCCGCCAGGCGATGAGCACCACGCTCACGATCGTGACGATCGCGAGGAACCCGAGCAGCCACGAACCGATCGGCGACTCCGTGAAGCTGTGCACCGAATTGAGCACGCCCGACCGCGTGAGGAACGTCCCCAGGATCGTGAGACAGAAGGTCGCGACGACGAGCGAGAGGTTCCACACGCGGAGCATCCCCCGCCGC
>BTUT01000085.1:0-9732 GCA_045862935.1 Acidimicrobiia bacterium | reverse complement strand
CCTGGCGCTCGGGATCAACGTCCTGCACCCGTCGCGCTCGCTGCTCGGCATGGGTATCAGCTTCTTCGCCGAGTGGCTGGTCGCCGAGCTCGCGCACTGGACGCTCCTCGTACTCGGAGCCACGGTGGTGCTGCTCGGCGCGCTCGGCGGGCTCAGTGACTGGCCGGGCTGGGTCGGCCTGGCTGCGGCCGTCGTGGGCGGTGGCCTCCTCGTCGTCGAGATGGTCCTCGCCGCGAGGAGTGGCCCCGTGGTCGCGGCCGCGCTCACCGAGGCGGGCCTCGATCCTCCGGTGCGGGTCCGGGGCCGGTGGCGTCGGCTCCTGGTTCCGTTCTGGCTCGCCGACCGGCGCGTCGAGCGCATCGGCGATCTCCAGTACGCCCCGGATGCCGGGCGGCGCCACCGCCTCGACATCTACCGGCCCGCGGGCGGCACGCAGGGCGCGCCCGTCCTCCTCCAGATCCACGGTGGCGGCTGGCTCATCGGGACGAAGCGCCAGCAGGGCCGACCGCTCATGAACCGCATGGCCGCTCGCGGTTGGATGTGCGTGGCGATGAACTACCGCCTCGCGCCCCGGGCCAAGATGCCCGCGCAGATCATCGACGTGAAGCTCGTGCTCGCGTGGATCCGTGCCCACATCGCCGACTACGGCGGCGACCCGGAGCGGGTGGTCGTGACCGGCGGCTCGGCCGGCGGGCACCTCGCGGCCATGGCCGCGCTCACGATGAACGACCCGCGCTACCAGCCGGGCTTCGAGGACGCCGACACCTCGGTCCTCGCCGCGGTACCCCTGTACCCGCCGACCGACCTCATCGCGCTCTTCACGTTCGAGCGCCGCCGAGCCAATCGCTGGGCGGGCCGGACGGCCGCGCTCGTGTTCGGCGAGGCCGCCGTGACGGATCCCGCGCAGATGCGTGACTGGTCTCCGATCGAGCTCGTCACACCCGGGCTCGTGCCGTTCCTCGTGATCCAGGGGCAGGCCGACAACCTCGTCCCGGTCGAGCAGACCCGGGCGTTCGTCGAGAAGCTCCGGGCGCTGCCGGGTCAGCAGGTCGTGTACCTCGAGATCCCCGGCGCGCCCCACGCGTTCGAGGTCTTCCACTCGGTCCGCTCCGAGGCGGTGCTCGGCGCGATCGAGGAGTTCGCCAACGCGGCGGTCAGCGAGATCCCGCGCGTCGACCGGGTCGACGCGACCGACGATCCCGGCGCGAGCTGAGCGAGCGGTCCGACGACCACGGCGCGTACGGCGCGGTGGTGAGCGCGGCCAGTCCGAGGAGCACCGCGTCGTAGTTCACGCGCCAGCCTGCGAAGTCGCGCCAGGCCTGCTCGCGGTCGTCCTCCATCGGGATCCCCGCGCCGAGGAGGCGGTCGTACGCGTCGGAGAACTCCGAACGGGCGATGCTGATGCTCCCGTCGGGAGCCGGGTCGGGATCGAACGGGATCCGGTAGAGGTCGGCGATCTCGCGCATGGCCAGGTACCCGGCCCGGATGCACATCGCGGCCTGGGGCGACCGCCCGACACCGAGCGTCGACTCCGCGAGCGCGGCCGCGTCGAGCACCGCGCCGGCGGACGTGACCCACGAGCGGTGCGGGTTCGGTGAGCGGAAGAAGGCGAGCATCGCGAACGAGGTGTGGGTCTCCCCGAGCTCGGCGAACCAGTGCTCCCACTCCGCCCACAGCTCCGGGAGGTCGTCGAGCCACCCGATGGCGTGGTAGCGGATGAGGAGCTCCACCGCGTCGGGCGGGGTGCCCGCCCGGCTCGCCAGCCGCGCGACCGCGGCCTCGCGGCGCGAGAACGCGCCGTAGATCGTCGGGAGGTACGCGATCAGCAGCGCGAGGAGGGCGAGCCCGGTCGCGGCCTCGGCGAACGCGAGCACGTAGCCCCACTCCCCCTCACCCGTCGGTGGACGGACGAAGCCGAGCGTGAAGAACGACGAGCCGCTCATCTCGAAGGCCAGGTTCCAGTCGTCGAACACGAACACGCCGAACAGGAGTGCGAACCCGACCACCACCATGACGAGCCACACGAGGACGAGCCCGACGAGCGACAGCGGCGCGTAGAGCGCCATCACCCGGTCACGGGCCTCGTAGGTGCTCATCGGCCGGGTGACGGCGCGGAAGACTGCGCCCACGGCCAGGAACACGCCGCGCGTGATGAACGACACGACCCCCCGCGGCACCACGAAGGTCCGGACGGCGGAGTCGAGGACCGCGGCGACCAGGAACGCGCCCGCGAGCACCAACCCGACGTCGGCGACGGTCTCCATCCCCGCAGCCTCGCGCGCGCGACGCACGCTCGGAGCGAGCGCGAAGGGTCGACGGGGACACCCCGCCGCGCGCCTGCGGGCCGGCGTCCCGGCCCGCAGCGCGTCGAGCGACCGGAGCGCTACTGCACGATGAAGGTGGTGACCATCCCGAACATGCCGTCCTCGCGCTCCGCGTGGTTGAGGATGTGGCAGTGCCACGCCCACACCCCCGGCTCGGTCGCCTGCACGAGCACCGAGTAGCGCTCACCGGGTGCGACGTTGACGGTGTCCATGCTCAGGGGCTGCGGGAGCGCGAACCCGTCCTTCGCGATCACCAGCTGCGGGAGGCCGTGCAGGTGCATCGGATGGGTCTGGAGTCCCTCGTTCATGTAGTGGATGAGCACCCACTCGCCGCGCTTGGCGATGGTGGGCGCGGTGGCGGGGAACGACTTCCCGTTGAGCGAGAGGCCGATGACGCCGGCGTCGTTGAGGACCATCGGCACCTCTTGGCTCACCGTGACCCCCGCCGGGACCGGCACGTCGCCGATCATGAACGCCCCGAGGAGGCCGTCGGGCACCTGGCGCTCCGCGTGGTGGTGCGAGTGGTACATCCCGACCGCGGGACCCTTCGCGACGAACTCGTAGGTGAACGTCTCACCCGGCTTGATCGGGTCCTGGGTGATGAAGGGCACGCCGTCCATCTTGTTCGGCACCTCGATGCCGTGGAAGTGCACGACCGTGCTCTGGGGCAGGCGGTTGTCGAGGACGACGCGCACCTTGTCGCCCGGGTTCACCTTGATCAGCGGTCCGGGCACCATGCCGTTGTACGTCCAGGCCTGCACCGTCTTCCCGGGCTCGACCTCCCACTCGACGATCTCGGCGGTGAGGCGGAACTCCTTCGTGCCGTCGGGGAGCACCGTCGGCGCGAGCGGGACGTTGCCCACGCCCTCGGTGTTCGGGCCACTCTCGAGCTGCTTGACGTACGCGGTGACCGGCTCCTTCTGGAGCTCGTCGAAGGCGTTGTTGTTCTTCAGCAGCGCCTCCTCGCTCGCGTCGCCGCCGTGGCCGCCGCTCGTGGCACCGACCGCGAGCGCACCCTTCATCCCGGCGTCCGCGTGACCGGGGATCGTGCAGTACACCTCGTAGGTCCCGGCCTCGAGGCCCCCGACGTCGAGCGTCGCGCGCTGGCCGCTGTCGAGGTCGGCGGTCTTGGCATCGGTGCCCTTGACCGCCAGGTTGTGGACCGCGTTGCCGTCGTTGCTGACGTTGAGCACTCCGCCCTCGGGGACCGTGATCGCCGACGGCGAGACGCGGAACTCGGTGAGCGACACGGCCGTGCCGCCTGCGGCGCGCGCCGCGCTCTTGGCATCGTCACTCGCGTCGAGTGCCGCGGCCGCCACGCCGAGGGCCACGAACGCGAGCACGACCGCGATCAGCGTGAACATGACCGTGGTGATGCCGAACCCCTGCTCGTCGTCGATGCGCGGACTCATGCACGTCCTTCCTGGTGGGCGCGGGGCCCGGGCTCGCCCGAGGCCGGGCTCGGGCATCTGGGCCACCGGATGCGGGGCGGTCGCAGCCTGTCGCGCGGGCCGGCCCGCGCATGCCGGGACTTCCGTCACATCTCGTGGGTCTTCGGGCCTCACCGTACGAGCGCGCCGATGGGCGTCGTGCATCGGACAACGTGGCGCGCGTCACTCCTCCGACGAGGGTGGGCGGCGGGCGCGCTTGCGCTCCGCCTGGCGCCGCTTGCCGTCGAGGCGCGCCTGTCCGGCCGCGCGGGACGGTCGCGTCGCGCGGCGGGGAGGGTCGACCCGGAGCCCGGCGGCGAGCCGCGCGCGGAGTCGCTCGAGCGCGAGGGCCCGGTTGCGGGCCTGCGACCGGGAGTCGGCCGCCACCGCCTGGACCACCGGCCCGAGGCGCTCGAGCAGTCGGGCGCGCTGGCGCGGCCCCAACGAGGGCGAGTCGGCGACGGAGAACCGGACCTCCACCCGCGACTCGCTCGTGTTCGCGTGCTGCCCGCCCGGGCCACCCGAGCGACTCACGCGCCACTCGAGCTCGGCCAGGAGGATCCGGCAGCTCGGGGTCACCCGCAGCCACGAGCGATCGGACCCGGGACCGCCCGCGTCGCCGGGGCCGTCGCCGCGCCCGGTCGCGTCGGTGCCCACGAGGGCGCCACGTTACCCACGAGTAGAACTCGGCTCCGGGCGATGCCTAGATTCGCCCCAGTCGTCGTATCCTGACGCCGACCTGAGCGATGACCACAGGGGCCGGGCAGGTCCCGGCAGCGCACTCCCGGTGACTCCGGGAGAGATCGGGGGGAATCGTGGGCCAGCACCGGCACCTTCGCCGTTGGACCCGGATGGGCGCGCTGGTTGCGTCCGCGGCGCTCGTCGCCGCCGCCGTCACCGTGGGCGGGGTGTCCCCCGCCGGCGCGCAGAAGTCCAAGTCCGGTGGCGAGATCCGCTTCGGGCTCGAAGCCGAGACCACCGGCGGGTTCTGCATCCCCACCGCGCAGCTCGTGGTCGCCGGCATCCAGATCGCGGCCGCGGTGTACGACACGCTCACCGCGCCCAACACCAAGGGCCAGTACGTGCCCAACCTCGCCGAGTCGGTCACCCCGAACGCCACCTTCGACTCGTGGACGATCAAGCTCCGCCCGAACATCAAGTTCCACAACGGCGAGGCGCTCAACGCCGACGCCGTGGTGCAGAACATCGAGGCCTGGCGCAAGGGCCTGCTCTTCCAGTTCGTGTACAGCAACATCGCCAGCGTCCAGAAGGTCGACGACCTCACGCTGACGGTCACCACGAAGACCCCGTGGGCGGCGTTCCCCGCATACCTCTACCTCCAGGGTCGGGCGGGCATCGCCGCGCCGGCTCAGCTCGCGGACCCCAACAGCTGCAAGACGTTCATGATCGGGACCGGCCCGTTCAAGATGAACTCGCCGTCCGACTGGAAGGTGAACGAGAGCCTGACGGTCGTGAAGAACCCGAGCTACTGGAAGAAGGACGCCAAGGGCAACGCGCTGCCCTGCCTCGACAAGATCACGTTCGTGCCCATCCCCGACTCGCCGACTCGTGACACCCAGCTCCAGGGCGGCCAGCTCGACGCGCTCCACACGTCGAGCGCGCAGTCGATCGACACCCTCGGGAGCACGTCCGGCGTCAACCTGGTCTTCGACAAGAAGGGCAACCGGGAGACGCGGTACTACCTCATCAACGCGTCGAAGGCGCCGTTCACCGACCCCGATGCGCGCCTCGCCCTGGCCTACGCGCTCAACCCGAGCGAGGTCAACCAGATCCGCAACAAGGGGCTGTTCGATCTGGCGTCGAGCACGATGGACTTCAACTCCCCCGGGTACCTGAAGAAGAACGGGTTCCCCAAGTACAACCTGAAGAAGGCCCAACAGCTGGTGAGCCAGGTGAAGGCCAAGAACGGTGGCAGCTTCGACGTGGCGTTCCTCACCACGAACGACTCCGAGAACGGCGCGGAGGCGCAGCTGCTCGTGGAGCAGGCCAAGAAGGCGGGGATGAACGCCCGCCTCGTGCAGGTCGACCAGTCCTCGCTGGTGAACGAGCTCCTGGGCGGGAACTTCTCGGTCACGCTGGTCCGGAACTTCCACAGCGACCCGGCGTTCGGCGACGTGTCCAACTACGTGTGGTTCTCGAAGGGCTCGCCGGTCAACTTCTCGAAGTTCGACGACCCCAACGTGCAGGCGGCGCTCGACGCCGGCCGGACCTCGACCGACCCGGCCGCCCTCGAGAAGGCGTACCAGGACTTCAACAAGGCCATGGTGGCCGGCGTCTACAACGTCCCCGCCTGGTACAGCACCTGGGGTCTCGCGTCGAAGGGCCTGACCGGTCAGGCGGGGGCGCCCCTCCCCGACGGCTCGAAGGCGCTGGTCATCAACGGCCGCTTCCCGGTGGACGCGCTCTGCAAGAAGTAGGGGAACCGGCGAGAACACGGCTTCAGCGGTCTCGGGGGGGCGCATGGCAGCAGCACGACTGATCGGGAGGCGATTCCTGCAACTCGCGGTCGTGCTGCTGCTCGTCACCTTCTTCACCTTCAGCCTCGTCCGGCTCCTCCCCGGTGACCCGGCGCAGACCATCATCCCGTTCGGGTCCGACCAGCAGCGCGCCCAGCTCCGAGAGGACCTCGGCCTCGACCACTCGTTCCTGCAGCAGTACGTCGACTACCTCGGCGTCCCCGGTCTCAAGAGCGACGGTGCGAGCGGCCTCCTCCAGGGCGACCTCGGTCGGAAGTACTCCACCAACCAATCGGTGCGCGACCTGCTCAACCAGTCATTGCCCATCTCGTTGCAGCTCGTGCTCTACGCGCAGGTCCTCGCCCTCGCGATCGCGATCCCCCTCGGTGTGCTGGCGGCGTACCGGTCGGGCACCCGGACCGACCGGACCATCAACACCACGGCGTTCGCCTTCCTCGCCATCCCCAACTTCGTACTCGCCCTCGTGCTGAGCTACTTCGTGGGCGCGCGCCTGCAGTGGCTCCCGACTGCCGGGTACGAGCCCGGCTGGCTCGATCAGGTGTTCGACCCCGAGCGGGGCTCGAACATCTTCAGCTCGTGGTCCGAGAACCACTTCCGCTACATGATCCTGCCGGTGATCACCCTCGCCGTGGGTCAGGTGGCGATCTACATGCGGCTCCTGCGCAGCGACATGATCGCGACGCTGCAGGAGAACTTCATCACCATGGCCAAGGCGA
This sequence comes from Acidimicrobiia bacterium, assembly GCA_045862935.1. Taxonomy (GTDB): domain Bacteria; phylum Actinomycetota; class Acidimicrobiia; order IMCC26256; family PALSA-555; genus CAIUKV01. Next base: position 2,764 of record BTUT01000085.1, on the reverse strand, counting down.
AGGGCGTCCCCAATCGGCGCATCCTGTTCCGCCACGCGCTCCGCCCGTCGAGCCTGACCCTGCTCACGGTCGCCGGCCTCAACATCGGCACGTTGATCGGGGGCGCCATCGTCGTCGAGGTCATCTTCGGCGTGCCCGGCATGGGCGAGAAGATCTTCACCGCGATCTCGGCGCGCGAGTACGTGGAGCTGCAGAGCTACATCCTGGTGATCGCGTTCCTCTTCGTCATCATCAACTTCATCGTCGACTTCCTCTACATCGTGCTCGACCCGAGGATCCGCCGTGCCCGCGCCACCGCCTGACGACCTGTCCGCGTCGCCGCCCGAAGACGCGCACGCTGCGACGTCCGACGACGTGCCGGTGCCCGGGCCGGAGGGCAGTCGCGACCTCGATCGGTACGCCGAGGACTCGCTCGAGTCGGGTCTGGCCGTCGCCCAGGGAAGCCTCTACTTCTCCGCGGTCGAGGTCGGGGGAGAAGGCCGGCACCGGGGCAAGAAGCTCGGACTCGGAGCCTGGCTCGCGATCGGCTGGCTCGCGTTCATCGTGGTCGTCTCGGTGCTGGGGCAGATCGGGGTGCTCCCGCTCGACAGCCCGACGGAGTCGTTCGCCGAGTGCGCGCGCCTCGGCCCGTTCGCGAAGGAGGGCACCGCGCCCGGGCACCTGCTGGGCTGCGACAGCAACGGCCGCGACATGATCGCCCGGCTCGCGTACGGCGGCTGGTCCTCGCTCGTGGTCGCCACCGGCGCCGTGCTCTTCGGCCTCGTCTTCGGTGGCGTCCTCGGGATGCTGGCGGGCTACTTCGGCGGGAAGACCGACACCGTGCTCACGTCGCTGTTCAACGTCTTCCTCGCGATCCCCGCGGTCGTCCTCGCCCTGGCGCTGGTCGCGTTCCTCCAGGGTGCCGCCTCGTCGGGTTCGGGAGGTCAGAACGTCGATCCGAAGCTGCTCCTGATCCTGGCGATCGGGCTCGTGTCGATCCCGCTGCTCGGACGCATCACGCGCGCGTCCGCGTTGACGTGGTCGCAGCGGGAATTCGTGCTCGCGGCCCGGGCGCAGGGCGCGAAGCCGATGCGGATCATGATCCGGGAGGTGCTGCCGAACGTGCTCCCGGCGATGATGTCGATCGCGCTCCTCGCGATCGCGATCGCGATCGTGGCCGAAGGCACGCTGAGCATCTTCGGCGTCGGGGTGAGGCCTCCCACGCCTTCGTGGGGCAACATCATCGGGCTCGACCGCGGGCGGATCAAGGAGTCTCCGCACATCGTGTTCCTGCCCGCGATCCTCATCTTCTTCACCGTGCTGAGCCTCAACTTCCTGGGCGACGTGGTGCGCGCTCGCCTCGACGTTCGGGAGAGCGCTGTATGACCTCGCCGAGCAGCACCCCACCCGGCGCACCCGACCAGGAGCCGGCCGGCGCACCCGAGCCGGCCGCCCCCGGCGCCGCGACCGGGCCGATCCTCGAGGTGACCGACCTCGCAACCCACTTCGAGACGCCGCGGGGGATCGTGCGCGCCGTCGACGGCGTCTCCTTCACGCTCGAGCGCGGCAAGACGCTCGGTGTCGTGGGTGAGTCCGGGTCGGGCAAGACCGTGCTCTCACGCTCCATCATGGGGCTGTTGCCCAAGCGGGGCACGATCCGCACGGGCTCCATCCGCTTCGACGGCCACGAGATCTCCGACCTCAGCCCGAAGCAGATGCGCGCGTACTGGGGTGCGCAGCTCTCGATGATCTTCCAGGACCCGATGACGTCGCTGAACCCGGTGATGAAGATCGGCAAGCAGATCACGGAGTCGATCCGTCAGCACCTCGAGGTCGACCGGGCCTACGCGAACGAGCTCGCCGAGAACCTGCTGCGGTCCGTGCGGATCCCCGAGCCCGAGCGGCGGCTCAAGGAGTACCCGCACCAGCTCTCGGGGGGGATGCGCCAGCGCGTGTGCATCGCGGTGGCCCTCGCCTGCGGCCCGACGCTGCTGTTCGCCGACGAGCCCACCACCGCGCTGGACGTCACCGTGCAGGCCCAGGTGCTCGACCTCATGGCCCAACAGCAGCGCGAGCGCTACATGGCGATCGTCCTCATCACCCACGACCTCGGGGTGGTCGCCGGGCGCGCCGACGAGATCGCGGTCATGTACGCCGGGCGCATCGTGGAGAAGGCGCCCACGAGCGTGCTCTTCTCCGACATGAAGATGCCCTACACCGAAGCGCTCCTCTCGTCGATCCCCAAGCTCGAGCAACCGTCCCACACCCGCCTCGCCACGATCCCCGGCCGGCCGCCCAACCTCGTGAGCCCACCCTCCGGCTGCAAGTTCGCACCGCGCTGCACCTACGTCCAACCGAGGTGCATCGACGAGGACCCACCGCTCGTCCCGGGCACCCAACCCGGTCACGAGTACCGCTGCTGGTTCCCCGTCGGGACTCCCGAGGGCGCCGAGGCGCTCGCGCGCAACCGCGCCGCGGCCTCCGCCACCGCGAGCGCGGTCACCGCCGGAGCCACCGGAGGCACCCCCTGATGGCCGGTCACGGCACCGCACACCTGCGACCCGACGGTGAGGCGCTCCTGCGGGTCGAGCACCTCGTGGTCGAGTTCCCGGTCGGGCGCTCCGGCCTCAAGGTGAACGCCGTCTCGGACGTGTCGCTCGACGTCCTCGCCGGGGAGACGCTCGGCATCGTGGGCGAGTCCGGGTGCGGGAAGTCCACGACCGGCCGGGCGGTGATGCAGCTCCCGCCGCCGAAGTCGGGCCGGGTGACCTACGACGGTGTCGAG
>BTUT01000084.1:0-9758 GCA_045862935.1 Acidimicrobiia bacterium | reverse complement strand
AACAACGCGGCCGCGTACACCGTGTCGCCCACCCGGGCGAAGCTCATCGCGTTCGGCATCTCGGGCGGCGTGGCGGCGTTCGCCGGAGGCCTGTTCGCCGCGCAGAACGCCACGATGGTCCCCGACTACTTCGTGCCGGCGCAGTCGATCCGGGTGCTGTCGGTCGCGGTGGTCGGCGGTCTGACGTCGGTGACCGGCGCGATCCTCGGCACGCTCGTGATCGTGGCCCTGCCGCTCGTCTTCAGCAACACCGACGAGCTCAAGCTGTTCGCCAGCGGCGTGGGCATGCTCATCCTGATCCTGTACCTCCCGGGCGGGCTCATCTCCATCGTGGAGGCGGCGCGGGACCAGCTCCTCGACTACGTCGCGAAGCGCACCGGCTGGGAGCCGAAGCGAGGTCGCGACACGGCGAGCGTCGCCACGCTCTCGACCCGCGATCGCTCCAAGGAGGCGGCGGCCGCCGTGGTGCCGTTGCGCACCGAGGACGTCAGGGTGCGCTTCGGCGGGCGCTTCGCGGTGAACGGCGTGAGCCTCGAGGTCCGCCCCGGGGAGGTTGTCGGGCTGATCGGCACCAACGGTGCCGGGAAGACCACCCTCATGAACGCGGTCTCGGGCTTCGTCCGGGCGACGGGCACGATCGAGCTGTTCGGCGAGCGGATCGACAACATCCCCTCGTACCGTCGCTCGCGGCACGGGATGGGCCGAGCCTTCCAGAACGCGCGCATCTTCGGTGGGCTCACCGTGCGTGAGACGCTCATGGTCGCGCTCGAGGCCCGGAGCCGGTCGCTGCTGATCCCGTCGATGGTGGGCTTGTCGTTCACCCCTGAGCGCCGCAAGCGCAGACAAGCCGAGGAGATCATCAGCTACCTCGGCCTCGGTCGCTACGCCGACAGCCTCGTGAGCGAGCTGTCCACCGGGACGCGCCGCATCGTGGAGCTGGGCGCGCTGCTCGCGCTCGACACGCGTCTGATGCTCCTCGACGAGCCCACCGCTGGTGTCGCGCAGCGTGAGACCGAGGCCTTCGGCCCGCTCATCAAGGCCATCCAGCAGGATCTCGGCTCGGCGATCCTCATCATCGAGCACGACATGCCGATGGTGATGTCGATCAGCGACCGGATCTACTGCCTGGAGGCCGGTGCGGTCATCGCCGAGGGCACACCGCAAGCGGTGCGCGACGACGCCGCGGTCATCGCCTCGTACCTCGGCACCGACGAGCGCGCGATCCAGCGCAGCGGCACCGCGGGTGAGGCGCCGAGCGCCGGTGCGGCCGCGCCCGTCGCGACGCGGGAGTCGTAGCCACCCGGAGCGCTCGTCGCGCGAGCACCGTGAGCGGCACGGACGTGCTCGGGCCGCTCAGCCGCCCTCGGCCAGCACCTTGGGCACCCAGTCGGGGTACGGCGGCCATGGCTCGGTGCGGCCCGTGTCGATCCAGTGCGTGCGAGCGTCGATGCGCCCGTCGGCGTGGAAGCGGAAGTGCCGGTAGCCCGGCGGCGCGAGCGTGCCGGCGTCGAGATCGAGCGACAGCCAGACGGACGGGCAGGTGAAGTAGCGGACGCCATCGAGCTCGGTCGCGAACTCGCTGTGCACGTGGCCGCCGCTCAGTCCGCGGACCGCGCCCGAGCGGGCGAGCCGCTCGCGCAGCCACGGCCCGTATCCCGCCCCGGACAGCCCCTCGAACCGCGGGTGCGCGAGGGGCGGGTGGTGCGTCCACACCATGACGTGCGCGTCAGCCTCCTCGATCGCGGCGACGAGGGCGACCGCATCGGCATCGCGGAGGGCGCCGATGCGGGCTCCGTGCCGGCGACCGTCGGGGCCGGGCGGGGTGTCGGGCTCGGCCGCGTTGCTGTCGAGGAACACGAAGCGCCAATCACCGAGGTCGAGAACCTGCGGGAGGTCCACACCCGCGCGCGGCAGGTGGCGCCGGAACGCATCGGCGTCGTCGTGGTTCCCGGGGATGGCGGCCACGGGAACCCCGAGCGCCACGAAGCGGTCGGCCAGCCACTCGTAGGCGTCCGGGTCGCCGTCGTGCGCGAGGTCACCCGTCGCGACGACCAGGTCGGCTCCGAGATCGCGCGCGGTGATGTCCGCGAAGAGCGCCTCCACCGCGGCGCGGGGGTTCTGCCCGAAGAGATCGCTCCCGTCGTTCACGTGGAGATCCGACACCTGCACGACGTCGATCGTGGCCATTCACCCACCTGCTCCGGTCGAGCGGACGACCCCCGCGAGGAATTCGGCGATCACGTCGCCGTCGGCGTCGGCGTCACCCACGAACACCGCGACGCGCGCGCCCGAGTCGAGGAGCGCCCGGGCCTCGCGTCCCACCGCGACGGCGTCCGGCCCGGCGACGAGACGGGGCGGCTGACCCGCGTTCACGTCCCCACCGCTCGCTCGTCGAACGGGAGGCACGGCCGGCACGGGTGGCCTTCGTCGTCCCGTCGGAGCGACGACTACTCGCCCACGGCGAGGCGGCCGTACTTCCCTCGGAAGAAGAGGAGTGGACCGGCGTCGTGGGTGAGGCCCAGGTCGAGGACCCGACCGACGACGATGATGTGGTCGCCGCCGTCGTACTCCGCCCAGAACTCGCAGTCGAGGTACGCGAGGGTGTCGTGGAGCACCGGTGATCCGCCGACCCCGACGTGCCAGTCGGTCTGACCGAACCGGTCGGCCCCCTTCACGGCGAACAGCCGACACAGCTCCTCCTGGTGCTCGCCCAGGATGTTGACGGCGAACTTGCGGGCCTGCTCGATCTTCGGCCACGTGCTCGACGTGCGGGCCACGCAGAACAGCACGAGCGGCGGATCGAGCGACACCGAGGTGAACGAGTTCGCGGCCACCCCGGCGGGCTCGCCACCCGACATCGCGGTGATGATGGTGACCCCCGTCGCGAACTGGCCCAGCGCCTTGCGGAACTCGTCCTGATCGGGCCGGAAGACGGCCTCGTCGGACGGCGTCGGCTCCTGACTCACACGACCTCCAGATCGACCTGCAACCCTTCGTGCGCCGCGATCACCATCGGGCCGTCTGCACCCGCCGACCGATCCTGTGTGTACGTGAGGATCTCGTCGACGGCGTCGTCACCGTGGGTCGGGCAGTGGTGGAACAGCACGAGCATCTTCACGCCCGCTTCCCGGGCGACGTGCAGCGCGTAGTCGATCGACGAGTGCCCGAAGTGACGCTTCGCCTCGTACTCCTCGGCTGTGTGCTGCGCGTCGTGGATGAGCACGTCGACGCCGTCGCAGAGCTCGAGCACGCCCGGCGGCACGTATTCGTCGGGGTCGTCGGTGACGCAACCGGGTCCGTGGTCGGAGATGTAGGTGACCGACCGCCCTTCGATGTCGACCCGGAAGCCGAGCGCCGGGTCGGTGTGACGCACCCACCGGCTCGTGACCTTCGCCCCGTTGAGGCCGAACGTGTCGTTGCCCACGTCGACGAACGACACCTCACCGCCGAGCTGGTCGGGGGTGATCGGGAAGTACGGCGGACGCATCACGCCGGCGAACACCTCACCGAGCGGACCCTCCCCCTGGCGCGGTCCGTACACCGTGATCGCCGCGTCGGGGCGGAACGCGGGCGTGAAGAACGGGAGACCGATGATGTGGTCCCAGTGCAGGTGGGTGAGCAGCACGTTCGCGTGGTAGGGCGACGACGCCCGGTTCGCGGTGAGGTCGGCGAGCTGCTTCGCCGTCACTGCGTCGCCGTACGCCCGTACACCGGTGCCGAGGTCGAAGATCACGGGCACGTGCCCCTTCGCCTCCAACGACACCGACGAGGTGTTGCCGCCGTAGCGCGAGTAGTGGTGACCGTCGCACGGCGTCGATCCGCGCACGCCGTGGAAGGTCAGGACCGGCCCCCCCGAGGTCATGGCTGCTCAGGTTAGTCAACCCAGTGCGGCGCGGATCCGGCGACCGTACTCGTGCGCCTCGGCGTCGTCGGCGTAGCGCTCGCGGGGCCAGAAGAAGCCCCGGAGCCCGTCCTTGCGGCGCCGGGGCACGACGTGGAAGTGGAGGTGCGGGACGCTCTGGCTCACCACGTTGTTCTCCGCGATGAACGTCCCGTGCGCATCGAGGCCGTCCTGCACGGCCGCGGCGACGCGCCGGACCTCGCCGAGGAGCGGCCCGAGGAGGTCGTCGGGGAGGTCGCGCAGCGTGACCACGTGGCGCCGGGGCACGACCAGCGTGTGGCCCCGGAACAGCGGAGAGCGGTCGAGGAACGCCGCGGTGTGGGGGGTCTCGGCCACCATCACCGCCGGGACGTCACCCGCCACGATGCGACAGAACGTGCAGTCCGCGGGGCTCGTGGTCGTCATGGCACCGGGGCCCGCGAACGTGGGGACGCCTCGGGGTCGGACTACGCGGGAGAGGTGTACGGACGCTGGCGGGGGGTGGCATGGCTGCGCTTGAGCACCATCACCCGGCGACGGAAGTAGCAGACCTCCTCGCCGCGCTGGTTGAAGCCACGGGTCTCCACCGTGACGACGCCCCGGTCGTCCTTGCTCTGCGACTCCCGCTTGTCGAGGACCACGGTCTCGGCGTAGATCGTGTCGCCGTGGAAGGTGGGCCGCGAGTGCTTGAGCTCCTCCACCTCGAGGTTGGCGATCGCGGACCCGCTCACGTCGGGCACGCTCATGCCGAGCACCACCGAGTAGACGAGGTTCCCGACCACCACGTTCCTGCCGAACTGCGTCTGGGTCTCGGCGAACCACGCATCGGTGTGGAGCGGGTGGTGGTTCATCGTGATCATGCAGAAGAGGTGGTCGTCGTACTCGGTGATGGTCTTGCCGGGCCAGTGCTTGTAGACGTCGCCGACCTCGAAGTCCTCGTAGTGGCGGCCGAAGGGACGCTCGTGCACGGTCATGACCGCACCCTAGGCGCGGGGCCGTCGACGGCCGGCACCCACCACGATCGCGAGACCGAGGACCACGGCCCCACCCCGGTGCCGCACCCCACGGCTCACGCCACCGGTAGGTTGGCGGGCAGTCATGAGCGAACGTGCGACGAGCCGGGTACCCGGGCCCGGGGCGAATCGGAGCGGGGCCTCTCGGAGCGGGACGGGCCGGCGTCCGAGCCCGAGGGGGCCGGGCTCGTGACCGGGCCCCACCAGATGGCGATGGGATTCCGCCACGACGCCGAAGCGGTGCGCGGGCGTCGCCTGGAGCGCGACGTCGCGCGCCGGGTCCTCCGGCTGTGCCGCCCCTACCGTGCCCTGATCACCGGCTTCGTGCTCGCGGTGATCGCCGCCGCCGTGGTGGGTGCGATCCCCCCGCTCCTGCTGCGGGCCCTGCTCGACACGGCGGTCACGGAGCAGGACGAGACGCTCGTGCTCCTCCTCGCGCTGGGCGCGGTGGCCCTGGCCGTCCTCTCGGCTGCGCTCTCGCTCCTCCAGCGGTGGTTCTCGGCGCGCATCGGCGAGGGACTGATCTACGACCTGCGGGTGGCGCTGTTCGACCACGTGCAGCGGCTGCCCCTGTCGTTCTTCACCCGCACGCAGACCGGCGCGCTCATGTCGCGTCTCAACAACGACGTGATCGGCGCGCAGCAGGCGGTGACCAACACCCTCGGCGCCGTCGTGTCGAACGTCATCACGCTCGTCGTGACCCTCTCGTTCATGCTCGCGCTCGAGTGGAAGCTCACGATCCTCACCCTGCTCGTGCTGCCGTTCTTCATCATCCCCGCCCGCCGCATCGGCAAGAAGCTCGTCACTGCCACCCGCGAGTCGATGCAGCTCAACGCGTCCATGAACAACACCGTCGTCGAGCGGTTCAACGTCGCGGGCGCGCTCGTCGTGAAGCTGTTCGGCCAGCACGACGCGGAACGAGACCACTTCTCGGTGCGTGCCGGGCGTGTGCGCGACATCGGGATCACCACGGCCATGTACTCGCGCGTGCTCTTCGTGGCGCTCGGGTTCGTGACGGCCGTGGGGACGGCGATCGTCTACTACCTCGGCGGCCGGCTGGTGATCGACGACGTCATCTCGATCGGTACCGTCGCCGCGTTCGTCGTGTACGTGGGTCAGATCTACCAGCCGCTGACCCAGCTCACGAACGCGCGCGTCGACGTGATGACCGCGATCGTGTCGTTCGAGCGCGTGTTCGAGGTGCTCGACTTCGAACCTCTGATCACCGAGCGCCCCGACGCCATCGAGCTCGCCGAGCCGGCCGGACGGGTGACGTTCGACCACGTGTGGTTCCGTCACCCCTCCGCTGCGGCCTCGTCGCTCGCGTCCCTGGAGGAAGGCGGACCGGCGCAGGACGACGACCCGAGCGCATGGATCCTCCGCGACGTGAGCTTCGCGATCGAGCCCGGCGAGCTCGTCGCGCTCGTGGGCCCATCGGGTGCCGGGAAGACGACCACCGCGCTCCTCGTGCCCCGCATCCACGACGTGAGCGACGGCCGTGTCCTGGTCGACGGTCACGACGTGCGCGACCTCACCCTCACCTCGCTGCGCGCCACCGTGGGCATGGTGATGCAGGACCCGCACCTGTTCCACGATTCGGTTCGGGCCAACCTGCTCTACGCGCGCCCCGACGCCACCGACGCCGAGCTCGTCGACGCGTGCCGCCGCGCCCGCATCCACGACCTGATCGTCTCGCTCCCCGACGGCTACGACACCGTCGTCGGCGAGCGCGGCTACCGGCTCTCCGGCGGCGAGAAGCAGCGGGTGGCCATCGCCCGGATGCTCCTGAAGGAGCCGGCGATCGTGATCCTCGACGAAGCCACCTCGCACCTCGACTCCGAGTCGGAGCTCGCGATCCAGCGGGCCCTCGCCGACGCGCTCGTCGGGCGCACCGCGCTGGTGATCGCGCACCGCCTCTCCACGATCGTGGCTGCGGACCGGATCCTCGTGCTCGAGGACGGTCGGATCGTGGAGGAGGGCCGCCACCAGGAGCTCCTCGATGCCGGCGGCCTCTACGCGGACCTGTACCGGACGCAGCTGCACCACGCCCCCGAGCCGGTCTGATGGGGTCGACGCGGTCCGGGCGATCACGCCGCCCGGGGCGGGCTGGGCGCACCACGCGCCCGGGGCGGGCCGGGCGCTGGACGGCCGGGATCGCGGTGGGAGTGCTGGTGTGCGCGGCGGCCGGCGTGGGCGCGGCGGCCCTGCTCGGTGACGACTCCTCGCCGACGGCCACGCGCGTGTCGGCCGGCCGCTCGGTGACCCCGCCCACCGGGTCGACGCCACCCGTCACGACCACCGGCGCCCGGTGCCGCAGCCCGCTCACACCCGACGGCCCGCTGCGGATCTGGATCGCGGGGGACTCGCTCGCGTGGTCCGTCGGCAACGCGCTCGGCCGGCGTGCGGCGAGCACCGGTGTCGTCGCCCCGGTGTACGACTCACGCGTCTCGAGCGGCCTCGCATCGCCCGGCTTCTTCGACTGGCCGCGCCATGCCGCGCGGGAGCTTCCCCGCTTGGCGCCCGAGGTGGTGGTGTTCGTCATGGGCACCAACGACTGGCAGGTTCCCCAGGCCGTCGCCGGCACGCGCGGTGGCGCCTCGTGGCAGGACGCGTATCGCGACCAGGTGCGGGTCATGGCCGACCTGCTCGCCGCCGACGGCCGCCGGCTCATCTGGCTCGGCCCACCGGTGCTGCGCGATGGGCAGCAGGAGGCCGGCGCACGCGAGGTGGCCGCGGTGATCCGCGACGTCGTGGAACGGACTCCGCACGCGACCTACATCGACGCCCACAACCTCCTGGACGGCGACACGGGCGAGTACTCGTCGACCATCGAGCGCGACGGGCGACGACTCCAGGTGCGGGCCGGCGACGGGATCCACCTCACCCCGGAGGGCGGTGACCTCCTGGGCGACGCGGTGTTCGCCGCGATCGACGACGACTGCCGCATCAAGGCCCAAGCGGTGCCGGGCGCGCGTCAGCCACTCGTGGAGACCCGGGGCTCGACCTCGGTGCCGCCGGCCGCCGCGAGCCCCTCGCCCGCACCCACCACCGCCTCGCCCGCACCCACCGCCACTCCCGCGCCGACCTCGAGCGCGACCACCTCGGCCACGACCCCGACGCCACCGACGACGACCCCGACGCCACCGACGACCGGTCCGGCGCCCACGTCACCGACGTCACCGCCCGCGCCCACCGCCACGACGCTCCCCGGCAAGACGGCCGGCACCTGAGCGAAGCGCGGCGCGCGCGGGATGCGGCGCGCGCGGGACCCGTCGGTAGGCTCCGAACCATGGCCGATCTCACTCCGGATCTCGGCGGCGCGCGCCGCGCCGTCGCCCTCGCGGCGGCGGTGGTCGACACCGCGTGCGCGCGCCTCGCCGAGCACTGCGCCGACGGCGCGCGCATCTCGGTCGACCGCCTCGACGAGCACCAGGTACTCGCCTACGACCTCGCGCACGCGGCGAGCGCGGTCGCCGGGAGTCGGGTGATGCTCGGCTACGCGGAGCACGGCGACTACGAGGCACGCCTCGCCACCGCCTACATCGCCGACGCCGTGTGGGACCTCGGCGCGAGGACCGCGAGCCGGGAGGCGGCGTGGGGCGCCGACCCCGGGACGCTCGCTCCCGCCCTCGACTTCGTCACCGCGCACCGCGCTCCCGAGTTCCTCGACTCCATCGCCACGGAGCTCACGACCCGCGGTACCGGCGCCCGCCACCTCCCCGACGAGTTCGAGCTCGTCCGTGAGACGTTCCGGCGCTTCGCCGAGGACAAGATCCGCCCCGTCGCGGAGCACGTCCACCGCGGGAACCTCGACATCCCCGAGGAGATCATCACCGGGCTCGCGCAGATCGGCGGTTTCGGGCTCTCGGTGCCGGAAGAGCACGGAGGGTTCGCCCTCGGCGGCGAGCAGGACTACATCGGCATGGTCGTGGCCACCGAGGAGCTCTCGTGGGGCTCGCTCGGAGTGGGCGGTTCGCTCATCACGCGGCCCGAGATCCTCACCCGCGCGATCGTGAAGGGCGGCACCGAGGAGCAGAAGCAGCGCTGGCTGCCCCGCATCGCCAGCGGGGAGCTCATGGTCGGCGTGATGGTGACCGAGCCCGACTTCGGCTCCGACAGCGCGGCGGTGCAGGTGAGCGCCACACCGGTCGAGGGCGGCTACCTCGTGAACGGGGTGAAGACCTGGGCCACGTTCGCCGGACGGGCGAACATCCTCATGCTCCTCGCCCGCACCGACCCCGACCGCGCGCTGCGCCACCGCGGCCTGTCGGTGCTCGTGGTCGACAAGGAGCCGGCGCCCGGTCACGCGTTCTCCTTCACCCAGGACGGCGGCGGCACGATGGAGGGCCGGGCGATCGACACCATCGGCTACCGCGGCATGCACTCGTACGAGGTCGCGTTCACCGACTGGTTCGTGCCCGCCGAGAACCTCATCGGTGAGGCGGGCGGCCTCGGCAAGGGCTTCTACCTCCAGATGGAGGGCTTCGAGAACGGCCGGCTCCAGACCGCGGCCCGCGCCGTGGGCGTGATGCAGGCCGCGTTCGACGCCGGGCTCGCCTACGCGCAGGACCGCACGGTGTTCGGTCGTCCGGTGTTCGACTACCAGCTCAGCCGGGCGAAGCTGGCGCGCATGGCCTTTCTCGTCCAAGCCGGCCGGCAGTTCGGCTACGACGTCGCCGGCCGCATGGGCCGTGGGGAGGGCACGCTCGCGGCGTCGATGGTGAAGGCGTACGTGTGTCGCGCCGCGGAGTGGGTCACCCGGGAGGCGATGCAGCTCCACGGGGGCATGGGCTACGCGGAGGAGTACGCGGTGTCGCGCTACTTCGTCGATGCACGCGTGCTGTCGATCTTCGAGGGTGCCGACG
>BTUT01000083.1:0-9816 GCA_045862935.1 Acidimicrobiia bacterium | reverse complement strand
CGGTCGCGGGAGCGACCGCCAAGCTGCTCGGGAAGTACGCCCACGGCATCTCCGACGACCTCGTCACCGCAACGCTGCTCGCGACGCGCGCGCCGGTGCTCGTCGCGCCCGCGATGCACACCGAGATGTGGGAGCACCCGGCCGTGGTCGACAACCTGGCCACGTTGCGCGCACGCGGTGTGCACGTGGTCGACCCCGAGGAGGGTCGGCTCGCGGGTGGTGACGTCGGCGCCGGGCGTCTCGCCGATCCCAGCCGCATCGTCGAGGCGGCCGCGCGCGTCGTGTCACACGACGGTGATCTCGGTGGCCTGCGCATCGTCGTCACCGCCGGTGGGACGCGAGAGGCGATCGACCCCGTCCGCTTCATCGGCAACCGCTCCTCGGGCAAGATGGGCTTCGCCCTCGCCGACGCCGCCGCGGCACGGGGGGCCGACGTCACGCTCGTGGCGACCGTGGAGCGTCCGGTCCACCCTCGCGTGCGGATCGTGCCCGTCGAGACCGCGGAGCAGATGGCGGCGGCCACGCTCGCGGCCGCCGAGCTCGCCGACGTGGTGGTCATGGCCGCCGCGGTGGCCGACTTCCGGCCGAAGGCCGCGGCCGCCGCGAAGCTGAAGAAGGCCGACGGCGTGCCGGAGATCGTGCTCGAACCCACACCCGACATCCTCGCCCTGCTCGGGGAGCGCAAGCCTCCGTCGCAGGTCCTCGTGGGGTTCGCGGCGGAGACCGACGACGTGCGGGCCAACGCCGCCGCGAAGCTCGCGGCGAAGCGGGTCGACCTGATGGTGGGCAACGACGTCCGGGCCCGGGATTCAGGCTTCGAGGTCGACACGAACCGCGCGGTGCTGCTCGATCCCTCCGGGAGCATCGAGGAGACCGGCCTCGTCACGAAGGTCGCGCTCGCGGACCTGGTACTCGATCGCGTTCGGGACGTACACCGTCCGCACGAAGGAGCAAATCCTTGAATCGATTCACCTTCACCTCGGAGTCGGTCACCGAAGGCCACCCCGACAAGCTCTGCGACGCGATCTCCGACTCGGTCCTCGACGCCATCCTCGACGAGGACCCGGAGAGCCGCGTGGCGTGCGAGTCGATGGCCACCACCGGCCTCGTGGTGGTCGCGGGCGAGATCAGCACCCGCGCGTACGTCGACATCCCCCGCGTGGTGCGCGACACGATCCGCAGCATCGGCTACGACCGCGAGTCCTACGGGTTCGACGGCAACACCTGCGGGGTGATCACCTCGATCGACGAGCAGTCGCCCGACATCGCCATGGGCGTCGACAAGGCCGCGGAGCAGCGGGCGGGCACCGGCGACCGCTACGACGAGATCGGGGCCGGCGACCAGGGGATGATGTTCGGCTACGCGTGCGACGAGACCGACGATCTCATGCCCATGCCGATCTGGCTCGCCCACCGGCTCGCGTACCGGCTCGCGGAGGTGCGCAAGAGCGGCCTCCTGCCGTACCTGCGTCCGGACGGCAAGACGCAGGTGAGCATCGAGTACGAGGGCGGGCGGCCCAAGCGACTCTCGACCGTGCTCATCTCCACCCAGCACGCTCCGGGCATCGACCGGGAGGGCCTGCTCACGCCGGATCTCGTCGAGCACGTGATCCGGCCCACGCTCCCGGAGCAGTTCGCCGACGACGACTTCGAGGTGCTCTGCAACCCGACCGGCGCGTTCGAGCTCGGTGGGCCGCACGCCGACTGCGGTCTCACCGGGCGCAAGATCATCGTCGACACCTACGGCGGCATGGCGCGTCACGGCGGTGGCGCGTTCTCGGGGAAGGACCCCACGAAGGTGGACCGCTCCGCGGCCTACGCCGTGCGTCATGCGGCGAAGAACATCGTCGCGGCCGGCATCGCGCAGCGCTGCGAGGTGCAGGTGGCGTACGCGATCGGGGTCGCGCGGCCGGTCTCGGTGATGGTGGACACGTTCGGCACGTCCGAGATCGACCCCGTCGCGCTGCCGGAGCTCGTGCAGGAGGTGTTCGACCTGCGGCCGGCTTCGATCATCGAGCGGCTCAACCTGCGTCGCCCGATCTTCCGCCGCACATCGGCGTACGGGCACTTCGGGCGGGCCGAGCCGACGTTCACCTGGGAGTCCACCGACCAGGCCGAGGACCTGCGCCGCGCGGCCGAAGCGCTCGCGTAGGCGGATCCCCGCACGACGTGTCGGGGCCTGACGGGCGGGGCGGGCCGGGACCCTCGGGAGGGCCGCTGCGGGTCTGTCGGGTTCGACCCGACGTGCCGGCGGTGGCGCGCGCGTTCGACTACCTCGTCCCCGCGAGCCTCGCGGAGCGGGTCCGGGTCGGCGCGGTCGTACGGGTGCCGCTCCACGGCCGGCGGGTCCGTGGCTGGGTGGTGGCCGACGGGGTGACGCCCGAGGCCGCGCCCGAGCGGCTCGTCGCGCTCGCGGGTGTGGTCTCGGCGGGGCCTTCCCCCGACCTCGTCGCGCTCGCCGAGTGGGCGGCCTGGCGGTGGGCGGGTCCGGCCACGGTCTTCCTGCGCGCCGCGTCGCCCCCGAACACCGTGCCTCCCGACGACGTGGCGCCCCGGGTCGCCGCCGAGCCCGCCGTGCGGGCCGTGGCTCGGGAGGTCGCCGCGCCGCCCACCGACCTGGGGAGCGCCTGGCCCGATGCGCCGGTCCGCGTCGTCACGTGGCCGCCGGGTACCGATCGCCGTCTCCTCGTGCGCTCGCTCGTCGCGCCGGAGGGGTCCACGCTGGTCCTGGTGCCGGAGCCCGCACGGGCCGGGGTGCTCGTGCGCTCGCTGAGCGGCGACGGGCGCACGGTGCTCCACCACCACAGCGACCGGTCGGATCGTGAGCGCACCGCGATCTGGGACGAGGCCCGGCGGGGGGACGTCGTCGTGGTCGGCGGGCGCGCGTCGGTGTGGCTGCCCCTCCCGGACCTGCGCGCGGTCGTGGTGCTCGACGAGAGCGACGAGGCCTTCCAGGACGAGCGTGCCCCCACCTGGCACGCGCGCGACGTCGCCGTGGAGCGGGCGGCACGCGCTCGCTGCACGATCTCGCTCGTGAGCCCGGCCCCGAGTCCTGACGCGTGGGCGACCGGAGGAGTGGGTGTGGTTCCCCCGTCACGCGCTCTGCGCGCGGGCTGGCCGCTCCTGGAGGTCGTGGACCTGCGATCGGAGCCCCCCGGCTCGACGTTGCTCGCGCACCCGCTCGGGCCTGCGATCCATCGCGCGCTCGACAGCGGCGGGCGGGCCCTGTGCATCGTGAACCGCCGCGGCCGCGCCCGGCTGCTCGCTTGCCGCGCGTGCCGGTCGCTCGCGCGCTGCGAGAGGTGCGGTGCCGCGGTGACACAACCCGAGCACGATCTGGTGTGCCCGCGATGCGCGCGGACGCGACCGCCGGTGTGCGGCACGTGTGGCGCAACGCGCTTCCGCGCCGTCCGCCCCGGGGTGCACGGGGTGCGTGACGAGGTCGCGGCACTCGTCCCCCGTGTCGAGGTCGCGGAGGTGGACGCCGGGACGGTCGCGATCCCGGACGTGGGTGTGCTCGTGGGCACCGAGGCCGTCCTGCACCGGGTGGCACGCGGCGGGGACCACCCCGTCCGGCTGGTCGCGTTCCTCGCGTTCGACGAGGAGCTCCTGGCGCCGCGGTCGCGAGCGCACGAGCAGGCGCTCTGGCTCCTCGTGCGCGCCGCTCGACTGCTCGGTCCACGGACCGCGGGTGGCCGGCTGCTCGTGCAGACCCGGCTGCCCGATCATCCGGTGCTGGCGGTCGCGGCCACCGGCGATCCCACCGCGTTCACCGCAGCGGAGACCGAGGTGCGCATCGCGATCGGGTCCCCGCCGTTCGGTGGCATGGCGGAGGTGTCCGGTGAGCCGGCCGGGCTCGTCGCCGCGGCGGAGGCGATCCGCGCGGCGGGTCTGGCGGTGCTGGGCCCCACCGGCGGACGGGCGCTGGTGCGCGCCCCCGACGTCGCGGCGCTCGCCGACGGGCTCGCGCGAGCCGACCTCGCGGCGGCCCGGTCGCGCGGTCGGCTCCGCGTACGAGTCGACCCCGCTCGCGTCTGAGGCGGAGGCGAGCGCACGGAGAGCGCGAAGGCCGCTGGTACCCTCGGTCCGTGGGCGCGTACGAGATCCGCACCTTCGGCGACCCCGTGCTGCGCATGCGTGCCCGCGAGGTCACCGAGCTCGACGGTGAGCTCGCGCGGGTCGTCGACACGATGATCGAGACGATGTACGCCGCGGTCGGTGGCGGGCTGGCCGCGCCGCAGGTGGGGATCCCGAAGCGGTTCTTCACCTACGTCGGCGACGACGAGGAGCCCGACGTGCTCATCAACCCGGAGATCGTCGACGCTCGGGGTGAGGTCGCGTTCGAGGAGGGGTGCCTCTCGTTCCCCGAGATGCGCTTCGAGATCGTGCGCCCGGCGCTCGTGACCGTGCGCGGCGTGGACCTCGACGGGCACGAGGTGGTGCTCGAAGCCGGTGACGGCTACTTCGGGCGCATGCTCCAACACGAGATCGACCACCTCGACGGCGTGCTCGCCATCGACCGGCTCGATCCCGACGCCCGCAAGGCGATGCTGCGGGAGTACCGGCGCCGCGCCGCGGAGACGTCGATCCCCGTCCCGTCGGGTGGCGGCGGCACCGGGTCCTGAGGGCTCGAGACCGCGCCTCGTGCGGATCGCCTACTTCGGGACTCCGGCCGACGCGGTCCCACCCCTGCGGGCGTTGGTCGGTGCGGGCCACGAGGTCGTGGCCGTCGTCAGCCAGCCCGACCGGCGGCGGGGGAGGGGCGGGCGGGCCGAGCCGAGCCCGGTGAAGGCGGCCGCCGTCGAGCTCGGCCTCACCGTCCGCACCCCCGATCGGGCCCGGGAGCTGGTCGACGAGCTCACGGCGATCGCGCCGGACGCCGGCGTCGTGGTCGCCTTCGGCCAGCTGCTCCCATCGACGGTGCTCGCCACCGCCCGGCTCGGCTTCGTCAACCTCCACTTCTCGCTGCTGCCCCGCTGGCGGGGCGCCGCCCCGGTGGAGCGGGCGATCCTCGCCGGAGACCGTGAGACGGGCGTGTGCGTGATGGCGCTCGACGAGGGGCTCGACACGGGCCCCGTCTACGCGACGGTGAACACCCCCATCGGTCCCGACGAGTCCGCGGGTGCGCTCCGGGCCCGTCTCGTCGCCCTCGGTACGCCCCTGCTCGTGGGGGTGCTCGCCGACCTCGCCGAGCGGGTGCCCCGACCCCAGGCGGGTGCAGCCACGCACGCCGCGAAGCTCACGGCCGACGACTTCCGCCTCGACTGGGCGAGGACCGGCGAGGAGCTGGCACGCGTCGTGCGGGCCGGGAACCCCCGGCCCGGCGCGTGGACGTTCCTCGACGGTCAACGGGTGAAGGTGCTGCACGCGGCGGTGTCGGGTGCCGTCCTCGACGCGCCGCCGGGCACGGTCGACCCCGACGGGCGGGTCGCGACCGGGGAGGGGTCGCTGGTGCTGTCGGAGGTGCAGCCCGCCGGGAAGGCCGCGATGGACGCGCGCGCCTGGCTCGCGGGTCGGAGGGGCGCGCCCACGCGGTTCGCGCCGTGAGCGCGCGCCCGCAGGACCGCGCATGAGGGACGCGCGCAGCGTGGCGATCGATGCGCTGGTGCGCGTCGAGGGTGGAGCGTTCGCGCACCTCCTGGTCCCGGCGCGCCTTCGGGCGTCGGGACTCGACGCCCGCGACCGCGCCTTCGTCACGCACCTCGTCCATGGCACGGTCCGGATGCAGCGCCGTCTCGACGGGATGTTGGCGCCGCGCTGTCACCAGCCGCTCGAGCGCCTCGAGCCCCGCGTCCGCGCCGCGCTGCGGGTCGGTGCGTTCCAGCTCCTCGATGGGGTTCCCGCCCACGCGGCGGTGTCGCAGACCGTGGATGCGACGGCACCGCGCGCGCGGGGTCTCGTGAACGCGGTGCTGCGATCGGTCGCGTCGACGGGCCCGCCGTTCCCGGAGCCCGACGATCTCGGCGAGCGGTGCTCGGTGCCCGACTGGATCGCCGAGGAGCTGAGTCGGTCACTCGACCCGTCCGGGGTCGCGTCCGTGCTGGCCGCCATGAACGAGCCGGCCGCCGTCACCATCCGGGCGAACCCGCGCGTCACCACCCCGGAAGCCCTCGAGGCCGAGCTCATCTCGGCCGGGCTGCGGGTCGCCCGGGGCCGCCTGGTGGCCGGCGCCCTCGTGGTGTCGGGCACCGGTGACCCCGCGGAGCTCCCTGCGGTCGCGCACGGCCGAGCCACGCCCCAGGACCAGGGCAGCCAGGCCGTGGTGGACGTGCTCGACCCCCAGCCGGGGGTACGGATCCTCGACGTCGCGGCCGCGCCGGGTGGCAAGGCGACCGCCGCGGCCGAGCGCAGCCCGGGCGGACTCGTGGTCGCGGTCGACGTGCACCGGCGCCGGCTCGGGCTGGTGGGGGCCGCGGCCGGCCGCCTCGGGCTCCCCGAGGTGCGCGGTGTGGTGGGCGACGGCCGGCAGCTCCCCGTTCGGCACGCCTCGTTCGACCGGGTGCTGGTCGACGCGCCGTGCTCCGGGCTCGGGGTCCTGCGGCGCCGCCCCGAGGCCCGGTGGCGCATCCGACCGGAAGCCGTCGACGAGCTCGCCGCGCTCCAGCGGGCGCTCCTCGCGGAGGCGGCGCGCGCGGTGGCGCCCGGTGGTCGGCTCGTGTACGCGGTGTGCACGCTGACCCGGGCCGAGACGATCGGGGTGGCCGCGTGGGCGTTCGCGCACCTCGACGGGTTCGCCGCGGACGCTCCGCCCGGACCGCCGTGGGAGCCCCTCGGTCCCGGTGCGATCCTCTGGCCCGATCGCGCGGGCACCGACGGCATGTTCGTGTGCGCGTGGCGCCGCCGGTGACTCCCGGGTCTGCGGGTCGCGCCGGGTCTGCGGATCGTGCGGGAGGGGAGAGGTGCCGGGACGCCGGGCCGGTAGGGTCGACCCCGTGAAGGTCGCACCGTCGATCCTGTCGGCCGACTTCTCGCGCCTCGGCGAGGACGTCGCTCGGGTCGAAGGCGAGGCCGACCTGCTCCACGTCGACGTGATGGACGGCCACTTCGTGCCCAACCTCACGATCGGGCCCCCGGTGGTGGCCTCGCTGCGGCCCCGGACCGACCTGTTCCTCGACTGCCACCTCATGGTCGACAATCCCGGCGTCCTGCTCGACGACTTCGCGGAGGCGGGCGCCGACCGCTGCATCGTGCACGTCGAGCTCGGGGACCCACGTCCCCTCTTCGAGCGCATGCGCGACCTGGGGATGGGCGTGGGGCTGGTGCTCAACCCGCCCACACCCGTCGACGCCGTGCTGCCCTACCTCGACGAGATCGAGCTCCTGCTGGTGATGAGCGTGAACCCCGGCTGGGGAGGCCAGGCGTTCATCCCGGAGGTGCTCGACAAGGTGCGGCTCGCTCGGGCCGAGATCGACGCCCGGGCGCTGCCCGTCGAGATCGAGATCGACGGCGGGATCAAGGTCGACACCGCGGCGCTCGCCGCGGAGGCCGGTTGCGACATCCTCGTCGCCGGGAGCGCCGTCTTCCACGCCGACGATCCGGCCGCCGCGACGCGTGCCATCCGCCGGGCCGCGTGGCCCGATGGCTGACGCCGTGACCGCCCGAACGCTCGTCGCCCGGATCCTCACCGTGTCCGACGGGGTCGCGGAGGGGGTGCGCGACGACCGCTCGGGACGGGCCCTGGCCGAACGCCTCGCGGCGGAGGGCTTCGCCGTGGACGAGCACCGGGTCGTGGCGGACGGGGTGGAACCGGTCGCGGGGGCGCTGCGAGCGCTCACGGCGGGGTTCGCGGGGCTGGTGGTCACGACCGGGGGCACCGGCTTCGGGCCTCGCGACCTCACGCCCGAGGGCACCCGGGCGGTGATCGAGCGGGAGGCGCCGGGCCTCGCCGAGGCGATGCGGGCCGCGTCGAACCGTGACGGCCGGGGGCTCGGGATGCTGTCGCGAGGCGTCTGCGGGACGATCGGGGCCGCCCTCGTGGTGAACCTCCCCGGCTCCTCGAGCGGTGCGATCGAGTGCCTCGAGGCCATCCTCGGCCCCCTGGCGCACGCCCTCGACCTCCTCGCGGGTGGCCGCCCCCACTGAATCCCCCGGGATCGGGCCTTGGTACGCTCGACGGACCGAGCCAGCCCTCGGGAAAGGGTGGAAGTCCCAACCGGCGGTGAGTCCGGCGCTGGAGCACAGCCCGGCGAGCCCGCGAGCCCACGGTCGCCAGCCGTGCGGTTGATCCGGTGCGATCCCGGAGCCGACGGTGAGAGTCCGGATGGGAGAGGGCGTGGAGCGGGTCGGCGCGAGGCCGCGTCGGCGCGCTCGCGGCGTCCTCGTTGCTCCCTCCGTGGGCCGGCACCGGCACACGAAGGGAGACGCGGTGGTCGACCACCGCCGCGAGGCGCACGACGAGGAGTGCATGGCCCGGGCCGTGGCGGTGGCCGAGCGCGCCCGGCGCCGCTCGGCGCCGAACCCGTGGGTGGGCGCGGTGATCGTGCGGGACGGCGTCGTCGTGGGTGAGGGCGCGACCGGCGCACCGGGCGGACCGCACGCGGAGATCGCCGCGCTGCGGGCCGCGGGCGACCGGGCGCGGGGCGCGACCGCCTACGTCACCCTCGAGCCGTGCGGCCACCACGGCCGCACACCGCCGTGTGTCGACGCGCTCGTCGCCGCCGGGGTGGCGCGGGTGGTCCACGCGATCGGTGATCCGGATCCCCGGGTCGCGGGGTCCGGCGTCGAGGGCCTCCGGGAGGCCGGTGTCGAGGTGACCAGCGGGGTCGGCGCCGACGCGGCCGGGCGCCAGCTCGCGCCCTACCTCCACCATCGCCGCACGGGGCGCGCCTGGTGCCTCGTGAAGAGCGCGATGAGCCTCGACGGTCGGACTGCGGCGGCCGACGGGTCGTCGCGGTGGATCACCGGCTCCGCGGCGCGAGCCGACGCCCACGGGCTCCGTGCCGACTCCCAGGCCATCGTCATCGGATCGGGCACTGCGCTCGCCGACCGCCCCGCCCTCACCGTGCGGGGCGTGGAGCCGGCGCCGAGGGTGCCCCCCGTGCGTGTGCTCCTCGACTCGCAGGGCAGGGTCCCGGCCGAGGGGCCGCTCTTCGACGGCACGCTCGGTCCGACGATGGTGCTCACCACCGAGCGGGCGACCTCGTCGGCCCTCGACGCGTGGCGGGTCGCGGGCGCGAAGGTCGAGGTCGTCCCCGACCGCGCCGGGCAGGTGGACCTCGACGCGGCCCTCGTGACCCTCGGCGCGCACGGAGTGCTCCAGGCGATGGTGGAGGGTGGCGCGGGACTGCACGGAGGGTTGGTCGCCCGGGGCCTCGTCGACCGCCTCGTGGTGTACCTCGGCGCGACGCTCCTGGGCACCCGTGGGCATTCGGGGTTCGAGTGGTCCGGGCCGGAGTCGATGCCCGGCGCGCCTCGCTTCGCGCTCGAGCGCGCGACTGTCCTCGGCGGCGACGTCCGCCTCGACTACGTCCCTGCGGGTGGCGCCCGGCCCGGGACCGGCCACTGAGATGTTCACGGGCATCGTCGAGGAGCTCGGGACGGTGCGGTCGGTCGCCCCGCGCGCGGGGGGCGCCCGCCTCGAGCTGACCTGCACCGCCGTGCTCGCCGACGCCACGATCGGCGACTCGATCGCGGTGAACGGCTGCTGCCTCACCGTCGTCGAGATCGGGGACGGCTGGTGGGCGGCCGATGCGCAGGTCGAGACCCTGGAGCGCACGACGCTCGGCAGCCTCACGCCGGGCGACCCGGTCAACCTGGAGCGACCGTTGCGCCTCGGTGACCGCCTCGGTGGTCACCTCGTGCTCGGCCACATCGACG
>BTUT01000082.1:0-9861 GCA_045862935.1 Acidimicrobiia bacterium | reverse complement strand
CTCCGGGGTGAGCACGCGGGCCGCATCGGGACCGGCACCCAGGAGGACGCCGTACACCAGGTACGGGCCCCACACCGTGATCGCGCCCGGCCCCGCGCGCGCCAGGCCGCCGCGCTCGCGCAGCCCGCGACCGAAGGCCAGCCAGTGCGCCCGCGCCACCCGTCCGGCCTCCGTGAGCCGGAAGCCGCTGGCGCGGACGAGCAGGTGCGGGATGCCGTTGGCGAGGAGGATCAGACCGACGAACGTCAGCGTGTACCAGAACAGCGCGAGCGCGAGGACCGTGGCCGTGAGCACGCTCACCACCATCGCGCCCGCCATCGGGATCCGAGGTTCGACGAACCCGCCAGCCATGGCCCGAGCACGCGCGTCACCGGCGAACGCCGGCCACCAGTCGCCCACATCGTCCCAGACCGGGGGCCCGACCACGTCTCCGGTGCCCGGATCGGCGCGCGCCGCCAGCGCGCGGTGCACCAGCTCGTCGGTTGCCGACACCGGACGCGCGTCGGCCGGCGTCGGATCGAACGAGATCACCACCCGTTCGCCGACCTCGTGGATGTCGAGCCAGCCCCGCTCGGCGAGCGACAGGACGGTGGCCGCCACCGCCCGGGACGGCGTTCGCCCCCGACCGATCACCACGCCGGCCACCGCCGGATCGAGCCGCCCCGGTGGCTCGGCCAGCACGTCGGGTACGCCCGCACCGTCGAGCGCGGCCCCACGGCGGCGCTCACGAGCCACCAGCCTGATCGCGAGGACCGCCCACAGCGGTACCACCAGCGCCGCGGCGAGGCCCAGCGGGATCGCCCCCGTCGATCCGCCGGGCACGTCGATGGGACCCATCGCCAGCCCCACCACCGCCATCGCTGCCCCGATCGCGGTCAAGCCGAGCGCGACCGGCCAGGGCAGCGGCCGACCTCGCCCCACCGAGACGGTGATGCGCACCGTCGCAGGCTAGGCCCGCGCGAGGCGCTCCTCGGTGAAGGGCGCGGCGAGGTGGCGAAGGTACGACTCCGGCGGGGCCGGGCCGTCGAGCCCGAACCGTGCCGCCCGCCGGTCGTGCGGGAGGTAGGCGGTGCCGAAGCACAGGTCGACGAGGGGCAGCCCGAAGTTCTTGTTGCGCACGTCGACGGCGTGGTGCCAGTGGTGCCACTCGGGGGTGTTGATCACCCAGCGCAGACCCGGGAAGCGCACCCGGACGTTGGCGTGCTGGAACAGCGCGAGCAGCACGAGGCCCACGTTCACCGCCACGAGCGAGACCGCGCTGTAGCCGAGGAGCACGAGCGGCACGACGGCGATGGTCTGGGTGAACACCTGGTCGAGCGGGTGCAGCCGCGCCGACGCCACCCAGTCCATCTGCTCGATGCTGTGGTGCACCCGGTGGAACCGCCACAGGAACGGCACCTCGTGGGCGAGCCGGTGTCCCCAGTACTGGCCGACGAGCACCACCACGACGGCCAGGGGCACCGACACCGCCGCCGGGAGCAACCCCTCGAGGTCGAGCGGGCGCAGCCAGAGCAGGGGCAGAGCCGCCAGCACCACCGCGGGGACCATGAGGAGGGACACGAGCGGGGTGTTCACCAGCAGGTGGGTGAGGTCCGTCAGCAACCCCCGGCGCAGCACCCGCTGGCGCCGGAGCGCGAGCAGCCGTTCGAGCGGCGCGAACACTGCGAACAGCACGACCAGGGCCAGGAACACTCCCGGCCCTCGGAGCACGAGGGCCACGGCCAGCGCGACCAGGAACGTCCCGAGGATCATGGCCCCACGCTGGCACGGGTTCGTGAGCGCCGTTCGACACGAACATGAGCGCTCGGTGAAGATGGGCGGTGCCCGGCGTGCCCCGAGATGGACAGGAGCATCCACGATGACCGACTCCGCCGACGCGCTGCACGGGGAGGCCCTGCTCGACCCGGCGTACGCGGCCGTGCTCTCCGAGCTGCCGAGCTTCACGCTGAGCGACGAGACCGTCGCCCTCATGCGGGAGCAGATCGGCACGATGGTGACGTTCGAGCCCTCGGGTGAGGTCACCCACACCGACCGCACCGTCACCGGACCCGACGGGCACGAGATCACCCTCCGGATCTACCGACCCGTGGTGGCGGACGGGGTGCTGCCCTGCGTGTACGCGGTCCACGGTGGCGGCTACGTGATGGGCACCTACGAGATGAACGACGCGCGGTTCGACGCGTGGTGCTCCCGGCTGGGTTGCGTCGGCGTGTCGGTGGAGTACCGCCTCGCCCCCGACCACCAGTACCCCGCCCCCCTCGAGGACTGCTACGCCGGCCTCCAGTGGGTGCACGAGCACCACGAGCACCTCAAGATCGACCCGGAACGGGTGGGGATCCAGGGCACGAGCGCCGGCGGTGGGCTCGCGGCAGCGCTCGCGCTGCTCGCGCGCGACCGGGGCGGACCGCCCATCGCGTTCCAGGTGCTCGAGTGCCCGATGCTCGACGACCGCCAGCACACCCCATCGAGCCGCCTCGACAAGCTGGCCGTGTGGAGCCGCGAGTCCAACACCTACGGGTGGCAGTCGTACCTCGGCGACCTGTACGGCCAGGAGGACGTCCCGTACCACGCCGCACCCGCGCGCGCCCCCGACGTGAGCGGGCTGCCTCCGGCCTTCGTCGCGGTCGGCGGGGCGGACGGCTTCCGCGACGAGGACGTCGACTACGCGCTCCGGCTCCTGCAAGCGGGCGTGCCCACCGAGCTGCACGTCTACCCGGGCGCCCCCCACGGCGCCCAGATCGTGCCGCACGCGCCGGCCGCCCGGCAGTGGGAGCGCGACGTGGAGGACTGGGTGGGTCGCCAGATCCGCCGCTCCTGACCCCTCACGGGGCTCCTGAGCCCCGGGTCGACCCCGGCGCGGGCGGGCACCACCTACCCTGAGCGTGCACCCCCGCCTCCGACCACCTGCGACGAGCGAGGTCCCGATGGCCAACCCCGCCCTCAACGAGAAGCGCTTCGAAACCGCCCGCGACGAGTGGCAGGCGGGCTACGCGGCACCCGACGCGCTCATGGCGACACGATCCGACGACCTCCCGCCGAGCACCACCCGCGGCGAGGCCATGACCGCGAACGGCACGTTCGCGAAGACCTTCGGGCTGTTCCTCCTCGTGCTCGCCGGCGGCGCCGTGGGCTGGTCGCAGGTCGAGACCAACCTCGCCGGTCAGGTGGAGATCCCGGGATGGACGTGGATCGCGGTCCTCGGGGCCTTCGCGATCGCGATGGTCTGCATCTTCAAGCCCACGACGTCGCCGTTCCTCGCGCCGCTCTACGCGCTCCTGGAAGGCGTGATCCTCGGCGCGATCAGCAAGGCTTTCGAGGTCCAGTGGGACGGCATCGTGTTCCAGGCGGTGCTCGCGACCATCGGCGTGTTCTTCGCGACGCTCGCGCTCTACGTCTTCGACGTCGTGAAGGTCACGAAGAAGTTCACCATGGTGGTGATCGGCGCGACGTTCGGGATCATGCTCCTCTACCTCTTCGGCTGGATCATGACGCTCTTCGGTGTCGACGTGGTGTTCTGGAACGAGCCCAGCGCGCTCGGCATCGCGGTGAGCGTCGGCATCTGCATCGTCGCGTCGCTCAACCTGTTCCTCGACTACGAGTTCATCCGCCAGGCGTCGACCAGGGGCGCACCGAAGCACATGGAGTGGTACGGCGCGTTCGGGATCATCGTCACCCTCGTGTGGCTGTACCTCGAGCTCCTGCGCCTCCTCGCGCTGCTCCGCAACTGATCCACCGTGTCCACGTCGGCACCGATGATCGAGGCGCGCGGCCTCGAGAAGCGCTTCGGCGACGTCGCGGCGCTCGCGGGGCTCGGCCTCACCGCGGAGTCCGGGCAGGTGCTCGCCATCCTCGGCCCGAACGGAGCCGGCAAGACGACGTTCATCCGCACCATCGCCACGTTGCTGCGGCCCGACGCCGGGTCGCTGCAGGTGGGCGGGATCGACGTCGTCGAGCATCCCAAGCAGGTACGGCGGTCGATCGGCCTCGCCGGTCAGTACGCGGCGGTGGAGCCCGCGCTCACCGGGCGTGAGAACCTCCGCATGGTGGCCCGGCTGTTCGGGCACGACGCGGGCACGGCGCGCATCGCTGCGGACGCGGTCCTCGAGCAGATGGGCCTCACCGACGACGGTGACCGGCTCGTGCGCACCTACTCGGGCGGGATGCAGCGCCGTCTCGACCTCGGCGCGAGCCTGGTCGGCGCGCCCCGCCTCCTCCTGCTCGACGAGCCGACGACGGGCCTCGACCCGCGCAGCCGCAACGAGCTGTGGATCGCCATCCAGGCGCTCGCGGCGGGGGGCACCGACGTGCTCCTCACCACGCAGTACCTCGACGAGGCCGACCAGCTCGCCGACACGATCGCCATCATCGATCACGGCCGGCTCGTGGCGTCGGGCACGAGCCTGGAGCTGAAGTCCCGACTCGGCCGCGACGTCATCGACGTGCACGTGCGGGACGACGCCGATCTCGACCGGGCGGCGGCGGCCCTCGGCACCGAGGCGAGCGTCGACCGGGTCGCGGCGCGGGTCACGGTCCCGGTCACCACCGGCGTCGACGATCTCGTCGCCGCGGTGCAGGCGCTCGGCGCCGCGGACATCGCGCTCGACGACATCGCGCTGCGCCGCCCGACGCTCGACGACGTCTTCATGACGCTCACCGGACAACCCGCCGACGGCGAAGCGAGCGACGCATGACCCCCCTCTCGAGCGCGGACCTCCCCGCGATCCCGCGTCCCACCGGGACCGCCGGGATCGCCGTCACCACGGCCACGGTCGCCGGGCGCACCACGCGCAAGATGCTCCGCACGCCCCAGATCCTCGGGATCTCGATCGTGCAGAGCGTGGTCTTCCTGTTGATGTTCCGCTACGTGCTCGGGGGCGCGATCGGCGTGCCCGACGTCGCGTACGTGGACTTCCTCGTGCCCGGATTCGTCGTCGCGGGCATCCTCTTCACCGCCGGTGGTGCCGCGGTCGCGGTCGCCGAGGACGGTGCCTCCGGGCTCTACGACCGGCTCCGATCCCTGCCCATCTCCGACTGGGGCGTGATGGCCGGACGGGGGATCGCCGACGCGGCGCTCATGGTCGTGGTCGCCCTGGTGACCACGGCAGTGGGCTTCGCGATCGGGTTCTCGATCGACGCGAGCGCCCTCGACGTGCTCGCGGCGCTCGCGCTGCTCCTCGTGTACTCCGCGACCACGGCGGGGGTGTTCATCTGGATGGGCCTGGTGAGCGGCAGCGCCCAGGCGGCGCAGGGGCTGAGCATCCTCGCCGTGCCGTTCTCCTTCATCTCGAGCGCGTTCGTCCCGATCGCCACGATGCCCGAGCCGGTGGAGACGTTCGCGCGCGTGCAACCGCTGACCTTCTGGATCAACTCGTGGCGCGGCCTGCTCCTCGGAGACCGGGTGGTGGCGTCGTTCGACCACTCCCTCGGCTACTACGTGGTCGGCGGGCTGATCTGGGCCGTGGTGCTGGCGCTGGTCTTCACGCCCCTCGTGCTGCACGCGTACCGCCGCAAGTAGCCGTTGCGAGTCGCACCGTCACGCAGGCGGCTCGTCAGGCATCGTCCGCGGCGACGATCGCCGGCCAGACGTCGGGCTGCGTGCCGTCGACGTCGGTGAAGCCGTACGCGTGGGCGAGGTCGGTCGAGGTCACCGACTGCTGGTTCCACCGGGCGCGCTCCGGGTCGGCGGCGAGCGCGGCGACCGCACGGCCCACGTAGCGCGGCGACTCCGAGAGCGCGAACTCGGGCGGCGCGGTGGTGCCGACGGCGTCGCGCCAGCGAGCCTCGGACACACCGAAGAGGTCGAGCATCATCTCCGACCGCAGGAACCCCGGTGTGATCGCGACCGCCGTTCCGCCCCACCGGGCGAGCTCGTGGCCCTGGGAGAAGGCGATCCGGTTCACCGACACCTTGGCGAGGTCGTAGAACACCGAGATGCGGTAGTGCGAGGCGTTGTAGGCGGTGGTGCCGTCGGTGATCTCCACGAGCAGCCCACCGGGACGCCCGATCACGAGGGGCAGGAGGTGATGCGACGTGACGAGATGCGTGTCGACCGCGAGGCGCAGGATGCGCAGGCCGGTGTCGAGGTCGTGCTCCCAGACCGGTGTCTCCCAGGAGTCCGGCCCACCCTTGAGCACCTCGGCGCCCCAGATGTCGTTCACGAGGATGTCGAGGTGGCCGTGCTCCGCGTCGATGCGATCCGCGAGCCGTGCGACCTGCGCCGGCACGAGGTGATCCGCCACCACGGGGATCCCGTGGCCGCCGAGCGCGGTGACGAGCTCCGCGGTCTCCTCGACGGTCTCGGGACGGTCGTAATCGGAGGAGAGCGCGCTGGTCCGGCTGCTCCGACCCGTGCAGTAGACCGTCGCCCCGGCCTCCCCCAGCGCCGCGGCGATCCCGCGACCTGCGCCTCGTGTCGCGCCCGCGACCACCGCGACCCGGCCACGCAAGGCGTCGGGGTCGGGGGCCCAATCGGACACGGGCACGACCGTAGCCCGCCCCGGAGGGCGGGCTACGCCGATCGGCACCGACCCTGCGCTACCGGATGAGCTGCAGGTTGTCGTCGAGGCTGAGCATGTTCAACGCGTTGCCCCGCAGGATCTTGTAGACGATCTCGTCGGGCACGTTGGCGAGCACCTTCTCGACGTACTCCGTGGTGTGGGGCCAGGTGGTGTCGGTGTGGGGGTAGTCGGTCTCGTAGGTGACGTTGTTGATGCCGACCTTGTGGATCGAGTCGATGCCGTGGTTGTCACGGAAGAAGCAGCCGAACACGTGATCCGCGTAGTACGTCGACGGCGGCTCGGGCACGAGCTTGCGGGTGTGCATCCACCCCTCGTGGGTCTCCCACACGTCGTCGGCCCGCTCGAGCACGTAGGGCAGCCAGCCGATCTGGCCCTCGGAGTAGGCGACCCGCAGGTTCGGGAACCGCGGGAAGAGCCCGGAGAACAGGTAGTCGGACAGCGAAGCCATCGCGTTGTTGAACGTGAGCGTGGCGGTCACGGCGATCGGCGCATCGTCGGAGGTCGCGAGCATCTTCGACGAGGACCCGATGTGCATGCAGATCGTGGTGAACGTCTCGTTGCAGGCCTCGAAGAACGGCTCCCAGTAGCCGCTGTGGATGCTCGGGAGCCCCAGGTGGATCGGCAGCTCGCTGAACGCCACGGCTCGTACGCCACGCTCGGCGTTGCGACGGATCTCGTCGGCCGCGAGCTGCGCGTCCCACAGGGGGACGATGCACAGCGGGATGTTGCGGTTGCCGTAGGGGCCGCACCACTCCTCGACCATCCAGTCGTTGTAGGCCTTCACCCCGAGGAGCGCGACCTCCTTGTCGGAGGCCTCGAGGAACACCTGCCCGCAGAAGCGCACGGCGGTCGGGAACGCGAGCGACGCCTCGACCCCCGCGGCCTCGAGGTCGGCGATCCGGGCCTGGGGATCCACACAGCCCGGCCACATGTCGTCGTAGGTGATGCAGGTGAGGTCCATCTGCGACTTGTCGAACTTGCGGATGTCACCGCCGGGGACCGCCCAGTTCGGGATGACGACGTGGGACTTGTGGACGTAGATGACCTTGTCGTCGTAGATCCAGCAATCGGCCGGGCGCCCCTCGTCGCCCTCGACGAGCTCGTAGATGCCCGCGCCGACCATCTTCGTGCTGACGATGTTGCGACGCTCGATGCGCGGCGCCTTGTCCAGGAGCTTCGACGGGAACCGGGAGGTCCAGGTGTCGGGCGGCTCGATGATGTGGTCGTCGACGCTGACGATCATGGGCAGACTCATTGCGGGCGTTCCTCTCGTCGCACGGGTGGTTCCCGCATTGCTACCCCGCCGCTCCGGCCCCGGAGTAGGGACCAAGGTCACGAAATCTGACGAGTCGTCAGATTTCTGCTCGGGGTCGGGCGCCGGCCCGGTCTCCAGGTTCCCCGAAGGCGATCCGAGGCCCGCACCCGGCGGTTCGCGAGGCCTGCTCCTCCCGATCAGCGGGCCTCGCGGAACACATGGGGCGGCGCGGCCTTGAGGAGGTGCTCCTGGGCGACGGTCGCACCGAGGCGCCCGGAGCGCTCACGCAGCGAACCGTGGTACACGCCCCGGCCGGCGATGGCCTTGCCCGGCCAGAGGCGCACGAGCACCCAGTCGTCGGCCGCGACGCCCTCGTGGAACCAGAGGGCGTGGTCGATGCTCGGACCGCCGTAGCCCAGGACGTCTCCCTGCACCTGCCCGAACCCCGTCCCGAGGTCGGACATGAACGTGAGCGCGCACGCGTGGGTGAGCGGATCGGGCGGGAGGGGGCCGCTCGAACGGACCCAGAAGCAGTCGGAGTACCGAGGGCGCCCGTCGACCATCTCGTGCTTCGTGACCTCGCGCATCTCGATGAGCAACGAGGTTGCCCACGGTTCGCAGTCCTCGGGCTCGGGCACCGGCACCTGGGGCACGTCGTCGAGCACCGCGCCCACCGCGCCCGTGTGGAACGACGCCAACATCGAGAAGATCACCTCCCCCTCCTGCACCGCCGCGACGTGGCGGGCCGAGAACGAGCGCCCGTCGCGATCCCGCGCGACCTGGAGGATCACCGGCCGCTCGACGATGCCCGGGCGCAGGAAGTAGCCGTGCAGCGAGTGTGGGCGCCGGTCGTCGGGAACCGTGAGGCCCGCCGCCATGAGCGCCTGCGCGGCCACCTGGCCCCCGAACAGCGATTGGCGCTCGGGAGCCATCAGCGAGTGCACCCCACGGAACAGGTCGCGGTCGATCGGCTCGAGATCGAGCACCTCGGCGAGGCTCGCGGCGGGGATGGCGGCGGCCGACGACGGCGTCATGGTGGCCACGGTCTACCGTGCCCGCGGGTTGACGGCCCAACCACGGAGAAGCGCACCGGCCCACCGGCGCGAGAGGGCCGCATCGAGGAGGAGTCATGGAGCTGTGGGAGCTCGTCGCCCGTGAGTCGATCCGTGACCTCGTGGCCCGCTACAACGCGAACGGGGACTCCGGACGCTTCGACGAGGTGCTCGCCCTCTTCGCTCCCGACGCGGTGATGGACGTGGAGAGCGCGGGTGTCAGGACCGGCCACGACGAGATCCGCACGATCTTCACCGGTGCGCGCGACCGCGCCGACTGGGGCCACGGGCCGCGCTACCTGCGCCACGTCACCGGGACCCACCAGATCGACGTCGTGGACGAACGCCGCGCCACCGGCCGGTGCTACTACTTCGTCCTCACGGCAGTCGGGCTCGACCACTGGGGCCGCTACGTCGACGAGTACCGCGTGGTCGACGGTGCGTGGCGGTTCTCGAAGCGCAAGGTCACGGTCGACGGCCGCAGCCCCGACACGCGGTTCGCTCGGAACGACTGACGGCCGGCTCAGGCGACGCCCTCGACGAGCACCATCTGCCACGTCCCTGCGCCATCACGCACCGCGCGGGCGTTGCGGTAGTCGTCGGAGTCGTACCACTGGGCCGCGACCTCGGTGGAGGGGAACTCGATCACCACGACGCGCTCGGGCTCCCAGTCGCCCTCGAGCACCCGCATCGCCCCGCCGCGCACGACGAAGCGTCCACCGAAGCGCGCCACGCTGGGCCCCGAGGCCTCGCGATAGCGCGCGGCGCGCTCCTCATCGGTCGTCCGGACGTCGATCAGCACGTAGGCGGGCATCGCGGCATCGTATTCGGGTCGCCCACCCACCCGAGACGGGCAAGACTCGCCTCCCCCCGGCCACTGGAGAGAGGAGCGCCATGGCTTCCGCCGACCGCTACACGCACGGGCACCACGAGTCGGTGCTGCGCAGCCACCGGTGGCGGACCGCCGCGAACTCGGCCGCGTTCCTTCTCCCTCACCTCGTGCCCGGGCAGGCGCTGCTCGACGTGGGCTGCGGGC
>BTUT01000081.1:0-9885 GCA_045862935.1 Acidimicrobiia bacterium | reverse complement strand
GAGCTGCACT
Source organism: Acidimicrobiia bacterium (assembly GCA_045862935.1). GTDB lineage: Bacteria > Actinomycetota > Acidimicrobiia > IMCC26256 > PALSA-555 > CAIUKV01. Next base: position 9,875 of record BTUT01000081.1, on the reverse strand, counting down.
CCTCCGGCCTTCCGAGCCTCTTCGCCAAGATCGTCGGGCTGGCCCTGGTGCTCGTGATCGGCAGCGTGCTCGTCTCGCGAACGCAGCGCATCCTCGACATCGAGGACTTCGACGCATCGTCCATCGAGCGGGCCAGCACCGAGTTCGCGGCGAAGACCGATGTCGGTGAGGCGACGTTCGACGCCCCCAACCCCCGATCACCCATCGGGTTCGTGGAGGCCACGGTCACCACCCTCTTCCGCCCGTTCCCCACCGAGGCCGCCGGCACCGAGCAGATCCTCACCGCATTCGAGGGACTGGCCCTCGCGGTCCTCAGCGCAGCGTCCGTGCGCCGCCTGCTGACGCTGCGCAGGCGGCTCCGACCGCAGCCCTACGTGATGTTCGCGCTCGTCTACGTCCTGCTGTGGATCCTGGCGTTCGGCGTCATCGGCAACTTCGGGATCCTCGCTCGCCAGCGCACCCAGATGCTCCCCTTCTACTTCGTCCTGCTCTCCGTCTCGGCCGTCCTCCCGGCACGGGGGTCTCCGGGCACGCTCGACGAGCCGCTCGCCCTCCGGTGAGCGTCTCGCCCGAGGCGATCGCCGCGTACGGCCTCCCCACCGCCCACCGCCTCCCCCCGTCCCCGATCGAGGACCTCCAGGTCTCGACGCTCCTCGCGGGCTGCGAGAGCCACCGGGTGCTCGGCCTGCTCGGCTCGGCGGTCCGCGACGGCGCGTTCCCGGTCACGGGCGCACAGCACGAGGAGATCGAGGGCCGGTGGCAGGCGTGGCTGGCGCACGCGGTGCGCGTCGAGCGGCTGCTGCTCGACGTGGTCGCGGCGCTCACCCAGGCCGGCGTGCGCTCCCTCGTGCTCAAGGGGGTCGCCCTCGCACACAACGCCTACCTCGACCCGGGCGCCCGCGTGTTCGGCGACGTCGACATCCTCGTCGAGCCCGGTCGCCTGCACCGCGCCGCCGCGGTCGTGGCGACCCGGTTCGGGGGCGAGCGCGCCGAGCCGGAGGTGCGACCGGGCTTCGACGACCGCTTCGGCCGCGAGGTGCTGGTGCGCGTCGACCCGATCGAGGTCGACCTCCACCGCACGTTCGTCAACGGCGCGTTCGGGATGCGGATCGACCTCGAAGGGCTCTTCGCAGCCCCCAGCCAGGTGCACATCGGGGGCCAGGATCTCGACGTGCTCGCGCCGGTCGATCGTCTCCTCCATGCGGCCTACGCCACCGTGCTCTCCGACTGGCCTCCGCGCCTCGTCACGGCTCGCGACCTGGCCCAGATCGTGCTCGGCTCCGAGCCCGACGTACGAGCGGTGGTCGATCGCGCGCACGCCTGGCGCGGAGAGGCGGTGCTCGCGGCCGGGATCCACCACGCGTGGCGAGCGTTGCGGATCACCGCGCGGGTGCCGCTCTGGGACTGGGCCCAGACGCACCCGGGGAGCCGCGTCGACCGCGCGCTCATCGGCGCGTCGAGAGGGCCCGCGCGTGGCTACACCAGCCAGCTCACGTCGCTGCTCGCGATCCGCGGCATCCGACCCCGGGCCGAGTTCCTCCGGGCGATCGCGCTCCCGTCCCCCGAGTACCGCGCCGCGCGGGATCTCGGTCGCCTCGGGCTCGTCGGCGCCGGCGCTAGACGGGCCAGGCGAGGCTGACCAACCGGCCCACGAGGGCGTCGAGCTCGTCGGCGGTCACATGGTGATCGACGCTCAGGTCGGTCGTGGGATCGGCGACGTCGTCCACCGGCGAGGCCCCCATGAGGTCCGCTCGCTCACGAAAGGCGCTGAGCGAGCCGAGCCACGCCCGCAGGGGCTCTCCCGCCGCGCGCGCCTCGGCGGCCCCAGCGCGACGCACGAGCTCCCGCAGGGTGAACGCCCGCCGCCAGATCGCCGGCTCCAGCACCACTGCCTCCCGGACGTGCAGGCGCTCCATGCCGAGCACCAAGTCGGCGCCGGCGAGCAGGCGCTGGTTGACCCGCCGGCTGCGGTGCCCTCCGAGGTCCAGCCCGTGCTCACCGGCGACGGCCACCGTCGGCGGCGTCGCCGGCATCCCGGCCTCGCCGAAGCCCGCGCTCAGCACATCGACCGGCAGCCCACGTCGCGCCACCTCCCGGGCGAGCAGCGCCCCGGCCAGGGGCGAGCGGCACTGGTTCGCGGTGCACAGCACGAGGACGCGGTCGCGCGTCGGACCGCGGGCCTCGTCGTTCACACTCGTCCCCCGGATCGGGTCAGACGCGTTGGTGCGCCGTCCGACGCCGCCGGGCGCTCACGAGCAGGACCGACCCGATACCGATCACCGCGAGCGCGAAGAGCACCGTCCGGCTGGTCGCGGACCCCGTGAACGCGAGCGGCTTGCTGGTCGTGCCGACGGAGACGGTGACCACCTCGTTGCCCCCGTTGCCGATGCACGGAAGGGTGGCGTAGGTCTCCGGCAACGCGATCGAGACGGTGCTCGTGGCCGAGATCGCGATCCTGACCGGGCCCCAGGCCCCCGTGACCGGAGCCGACTGGACGGTGGCGACCCGACGCCCGTCGACGAGGATGTCGACCGAGGTGGTGCCCGGCGCGACCCCCGAGACCTCCGCGGTGCCCGCGCTCGGGAGGCTCACCGGCGACACGATGAAGGTGCACGACTGCGCCTGTGCCCCCGCCGGCGCCGCGACGGCCCCCAGCACGCCGGTCATCCCCCCGAGGCCCACGATGACCGCGGTGACGACTCTGGCCAAGCTCCTGCCCATACGGGAGATGCTAGCCCGGGGTGCCCCGCCGTGTCACGCCCGACCGGCGGCGCCGGTGCGCCGGCGAACGGCGGTCACGATGACCAGACCCAGCCCGATCGCGGCGAGACCGAGGAGCACGCCCCGCTCGACGCCGCTCGCACCGGTGTGCGCCAGCCCGCCCCTGCTCAGCACGACGTCGGAGATCCCCGGCACCTGCCCCGACCCGGAGCCGCCCGTGCCGATGCAGGGCGTGTTGGGGTAGTCGTCGAGGGCGACCGAGATCTCGGACGATCCGGTGATGAACACCTGCGCGGAGAAGAACCCGGTGCCGGGGGCCGTGGGCGTGGTCACCCGGAGCTGGCCGTCCACGAAGATCCGGGCGACGCTCGATCCCGGGCCCGTGCCGGAGACGGTCACGAAACCCCCGCCCGGGGGGAGCCGGGTGGGTCCGACCGTGTAGCCGCAGGTGAAGGTCCCCTGCTGCGCGCCCGCGGTCGCCGCGGTGCCACCCAGCGTGACCAGCACGAGGACCAGCACGACCGCCAGCCCGCCGAGCCGCCTCACGGTGCGCATCACCGCCAGGCTACCCCGAACGCCGGGGCAGCTCAATGCCCGCCCCCGCCGCCCGCCGCACCTCGTCCGACCACCCCACCGCGGCTCCGGAGGCCTCAACGCCGCCCGTCGAGCCGCTGCCAGAACGTCGCGGCGTCGCGCTCGATCCTCACGCGGACCGTCGTCGGGCGGTCGAGGCTCACGATCCCGGTCGCGCGCCCGTCGAACACCCGCTGCAACCGGGTCGCGTCGGTGATCCGATAGCCCTTCGGGACGCTGATCGAGATCCGTGCCCGACCGGCGTTCACCATCGGCTGGCTCCCCAGCTCGAGCACGTACCAGCCCTCACGCCCCATCCTCACCCGGCCGGCGAGGTCGAGCTCGAGGGCTCGCACCTCCTGAGCGGGGGTCCGCACGAGCGTGGCGTAGACGTTGCGGCCCAGCTCCTCGCCCTCCGACATCGGCACCGGCGATCCGTCGATGGCCGACGCCGTCAGCCCGAGCGGTGTGTAGACCGAGACGTACGAGACGTTCTCTCCCTCCTCGAAGCGTCCGGGGGGCGCACCCTCGTACGGGCCCGCGACGATGCGGGGCAGCCCGGTGGGCGGAACCGTGTTCTCGAGCCGCACGACCAGCGAGCCCTTCGCGCGGGCGCCCCGGCCCACCTCGTCGGGACGGACCTCGAGGCGGTAGTCGAGATCGCGCTCGAGGTAGTAGTCGAGCTTGTTCCCCGCGAAGTTCGCGGCGGTCACGTGCAGCTCGTCGCCCCCGCGCCCCAGCGCACCACCGGCTCGGACCGCCTCGGCGAGACGCTGCTCGCGTGGACGGGTGAACGCCAGCGCGAGGTGCCCCTCGTGTGCGGCTGCGCCGAGGGCGCGCGCGACCTTGGCCGGCTCCCCCAGCTCTCCGGCGGTGGCCTCGTCCATCACCGCCTGCGCGACGTCACCGAGGAAGTCGGCACGCTCCGGGGTGCTCTCGAACGCGGCGTACGCATCCCGCAACGTGACCCGCACGACGTTGTCCGACGTCACGTCCACCGGCCAACCGAGCACGGGGACCGGGCCGGTCAGCCGGAGCACGGACGCCAGACCCTGTGGATCCACCGCGATCACCCCGTCGACCTCCCCCAGACCGGCCTGCGGGGCGAGGCTCGCGAGCACGCGGGCGACGGTGGGGAAGTCGGGTGAGAGGTTCACGTTCTGGAGGTTGACCTCGGGACGGAACTGCCCGTAGCGACGCACGTAGTCGGACGGCGCGTCGTACTCCACCTCGTCGTGGCCCCGGAGGCGGGCCTCGAGCGCGGCGTTCCACACACCGGTCCGCAGCAGCCGGCCGACCTCGATCTCGCCATCCCTCGCGGTGAGGATGCCGAACGAGCCGATGAGCCCCCCGGTCCCCCGGTTCTCGGCCGGGTTCTGCACGACGAGGAGGTAGCGCCGCTCCTCCCCGTCGGCGCCGAAGATCGCCGGTGCGAGGCGGGCCGCGTCGGCGGTGTTGCGCGCCTCGCGCGCGCCTCGCTTCAGCTCCGTCCGCACCGTGGTGATCGCGTCGCGCACCGGGCCGAGCAGGTAGGGGTCGTCGGCGATGCCTCGCAGGCGCGCGAGCGACCGCTCGAGCGTGTCGGCGCCGCGCGTGAGCGCGGGGGTGACCCGCTCCACCTCTTCCAACGGGATGCGACCGTCGACCACGGTCAGGGCCTCGGGCACCACCGTGGACGTGACCACGGCACCGTTGCTCGCGAGGTCGAACCCGATGTCGGCGAGGGCGCGCGTCGCGTGGAGGTTCGGCGCGATGCCCGGCACGACGCGGGCGGCCTCGTACTTCAGCGATCCGAGGTCGTCGCGCGCCTGTGCGAACTCGGCCGCCGCCCGCCGGAACTCCACCTCGGCCCGAGCGGCATCGCCACCGCGCGCCGCGGCCAGACCTCGCTGCGCGGCCCGCGCGCCGCGTTGCATCGTCTCCGCGACGTCCGGGGCGTCGAGCACGAGGGGCACGATCCCGAGCACGAGGATCAGCCCGATCAGCGCGGCGACCGCCCGGGCACGCCCCGTGAGGCCGACCGGCACCGTGGGCTCGAGGGGGGAGCGGATGGCGTGGCTCCCGAGCGCCCCCAGCACGAGCAGGCCGACGACCGCGCTCAACCACACCGGGACCATGCCCCGGCCCGCGAGGACGGCGAGGACCACGAGGGCGGTCTGGGCGAGCACGAGCACGAGGACCGCTTCGAGCGGTGAGGCGCCGTAGGCGACCAGCCGGTGCAGGAGGTGGTCCCGCCGGTTGCGGAGCACGGGACGCCGCCGCTGCGCGCGGTCGTAGAGCACCAGCACACCGTCCAGGAGCGGCACCGCGACCACCAGCAACGGCACGACCACGGTTCCCGGGGGACCGGGCACGGTGTGCACCGAGAGCGCGAGGACGCCGAGGGCGTACCCGGTGGCGAGCCGGCCCGCGCGCCCGGCGAAGAGCGAGGCCGGCGGCACGTTGTAGGCGAGGAACGCGACCGCCGCGCCGAGCAGACCGGCGGCACCGTTCGCCACACCCCACTGCTCGGCGAGTCCCCCGAGGGCGAGCAACCCGAGGGCTGACACGATCCCGATGCCCGGCACGAGGGCGTCGGTGTTGCCCAGGCCGTCGACGGCCACGGTGACGCCGAACACGACGGCGAACCCGAGCACCACGTCGAGCACCGGGACCCCGGTCGGGGCGAGTCGCACCCCGGCGACGACGGCGCCGACCGCCGCGACCCCGGCGGCGACCGCGACCACCCGTCCGGCGTCGTCGCGGCGTTCGAGCACGGCGCCCACGAGCGCGAGGACGCCCGCGCCGACCGCCGCGACCGCGATGTGACCGCCCGCGCCGGGAGCGACGAGGAACCCGACGAGTGGCCCCACCGCGAGGAGCGCCCCCGCACGCCGCCGGAAGCCGCGCCGGCGCGGGTCCTCGGGTGAGCGTCGCGCGCCACCGCGTGCCAGGCGGCGCGCGACCGCACCACCGACCAACACGACGAACACCGAGGTGGTGAACGCCACGAGCCACCGGTCCGCGGACGCGCCGGTCACGGCGACGGCGGCTCCGAGCACCCGCCGAGCGTAGAGGCGCCTGCCGACGCCGAGCCGTCAGCCTGCGGCTGGGTGGGCGGGCCTCGGTGGAGCAACACCATGAGCCGGCGATGCGAGCTCGAGGAGCGCGGCGCGCGCGCCCTCGTCGTCGAGCGCATCGGCGATGGACGCGAGGCGCGCGACCGCCCGGTCGAGGTCGGTCGGCGACATCACCACCGGGTTGATGCCGAGGATCGGCCCGGTGCCCTCGACGGTCTCCCCCGGGCCCACGAGCGCCTCCGACAGCTTCTCGCCGGGTCGCATGCCGGTGATCGCGATCTCGATGTCGATGCCGGGACGCCGGCCCACCAGGCGGATCATCCGCTCGGCGAGCTCGTAGACGTTCACCTGCTCCCCCATCTGGAGCGCGAGGACCGAGTGCCGGTCGGGGTTGGCCGCGGCCTGGAGCACGAGGCGAACCGCCTCGTCGGTGCTCATGAACCACCGGGTCATGCGCGGATCGGTGACGGTGACCGGCCCACCGGCGACGATCTGGCGCTGGAACGTCGGGATCACGCTGCCGCGGCTGCCGAGCACGTTGCCGAAGCGCACCGCGCAGTACCGCAGCCCACCGGGCGCGCGGTTGAGCACGACCTGCTCGGCCAACCATTTCGACGCCCCCATCACGCTGGTGGGGTCGGCCGCCTTGTCGGTGCTGATCGCGACGAGGTGGGTGACCTTCGTGCGGCGGGCGGCCTCCACCACGTTCAGCGTGCCGAGCACGTTGGTGCGCACCGCCTCGCACGCGAACCGTTCCAGCACCGGGACGTGCTTGTGGGCGGCGGCGTGGAACACGATGTCCGGGCGAGCCCGCGTGAACACCCGGTCGACGACGATGGGGTCCCGCACGTCGGCGAGGACCGTCTCGTACCGGCCGTGCAGACCCTCGGCCGCGTCGTGGAGATGGGTCTCGTCGTGGTCGAGGAGCACGAGGCGCTCGGGTTCGAGCGCGGCCACCTGCTTGGCGATCACCGAGCCGATCGAACCACCCGCACCGGTCACGAGCACCCGCCGACCGCGGATGAGCTCTCGCACCGGCTCGGGGTCGAGGTGCACCTGGGCCCGCCCGAGGAGGTCCTCGATCCCGAGGTCGCGGACATCGCGCAGCGAGCGGTGACCGTCGACCCAGGCGGACAGCGGCGGCAGCACGCGCACCACCATGTCGGTGTCGGCCACCGAGTCGGCCACGCGGCGCGCCACCTCGGGGTGGTTCGGGATCGCGAGCAGCACCTGGTGGACATCGAAGGCCCCCACGACCCTGGGCAGCTCGTCGATGCCGCCGGCCACCGGCACCCCGAACATCCGGCGGCGCCACAGCCGCTGGTCGTCGTCGAGGAGCACCACGGGGACCAGGCCGCCGTGGGGGTTGGAGACCATCTCCCGGACGGCCGCCGCACCGTTGGCCCCGGCCCCCACGATCGCCACCCGCAAGCCGTGCTCGCCGGACTGCCGGTTGCGCCGGAACGCGAAGAGGCGACTCTGGAAGCGGACCAGGCCCTGGAGCACCATCACCACGACGGGGCCGATCACGAGCACCAGCAGCGGCACGTTGGGGTCGCCGCGACCGAACACCGGGATGAGCACGACCGCCACCGTCGGGGCGGTGAGCGCGACTCGCCGAGCCTCGTCGATGCTGGCGTGCTGCCACGTGCGCCCGTACCCACCCCAGAGCGCGGTCACCACCAACGTGAGCACGACCGCAACCGGCAGGAACTGCTCGAACCGGTCCCAGTACCGATCAGGTACGTCGAGGTCGAAGCGCAGCGCGAACAGCGAGAAGTACGTGAGCGCCGCGAGGAACGCATCGAGCACGACGAGCGGGATGTCGCCCCGGATCCGGGCGGCCGACGCGGCGAGGCGGCTCCACCGGAACGGCCCCCGCGCGCCGTTCGCCCCGGTCTCACCCACTGCCGCGGAGCTCCCGACACGCCCGGCTTGCGGCGTGGTCCCTGGTTCCATCGCTGCCCCGTGCCTGCCCAGCCGTCGGTGCACCAGATGGCCATCCACAGGTGGTCGCCCCCGGTCGTCGGTACCTCTCGGAGACCGCCGGATCGTCGTCCCTGCGTCGATGCCCAAGGTGCGCGTGCGACGAGCAGCCTAGCCGCGCGCACCGGCGCCCCCGCGCTGGCGCGTCGGTGGCACGAGCAGCCGGGAACGGCGCCCTACGCTCGCGGTCCGTGCGGATCCTGCAGGTGGTGACCGACACCGATCGGCGAGGTGCCCAGATCTTCGCGACGCAGCTGCAGGAGGCGATGCACACCCGCGGGCACGAGGTCGAGACGATCGCGCTCGCGCCCGGCACGGTGGGCGGGCTCGACATCGACGTGCTCGACCAGCGCTGGCCGAGCGCGAAGGTCCTCGGGAGACTCCGCCGGCAGATGTCGAGGTTCGACGTCACGATCGCCCACGGATCGTCGACCGGCCCCGCGTGCGCCATGGCGGGGCTGGGAGCCGGACGTCCGTTCGTCTACCGCCAGGTGAGTGACTCCTACTTCTGGGCACCAACGCCCGCCAAGCGCGCGCGTGTCCGCACCTACCTCGCGCGTGCGGCCGTCGTCGTCGCCCTGTCCCAGTACAACCGCTCCCTGCTGGTGCAGCGGATCGGCGTCGACCGCGAGCAGATCGTGGTGATCCCCAACGCGGTTCCGGCGAACGAGTTCGGGCCGGCCACCCCCGACGCGCGCCACGCGGCCCGAGAGGCGCTCGACGTCGGCGAGGCGCCCGTCGTGCTCTTCATCGGTGCGCTCGTTCCCGAGAAGGGAGCCGACCTCGCCGTGTGGAGCCTCCGCGAGATCGCCGCCGCCCACCTCGTCGTCGCCGGGTCCGGCGACGAGGCCGAGCACCTCGAACGGCTCTCGGCGGCACTCGCGCCCGGACGCGTGCACTTCGTCGGGACCGCGAGCGACGCACTGTCGCTCTACCAGGCCGCCGACGTCGTCGTGCTGCCGAGTCGCGGTGGCGACGCGATGCCGGCGGTCATCATCGAGGCCGGGCTCTGCGGGCTCCCGGTGATCAGCACTCGGATCGGGGCGATCCCCGAGATGATCGTGAACGGCGAGTCGGGGTTCGTGGTCTCGTCCGACGACCTCTCCGCCCTCGAAGCCGCGACCGCACTCCTGGTGAGCCACCCTGCGATGCGCAGGTCGATGGGTGCCGCCGCGCGGAAGCGATGCCTCGAGCTCTACGACATCGGGCCCGTGGCCGAGCAGTGGGAAGCAGTCCTCGGGAAGGCCGTCGGAGGGAAGCCCTGATGCCGGAACCTCGGCCCGGGGCCACGGTCGTCATCCCGGCGCGCGGTGGATCGAAGGGGATCCCCCGCAAGAACCTCCGCACCGTCGGCGGTGTCCCCCTGGTCGTTCGAGCGATCCGAGCAGCCCGGGGTGCCGCCCTCGTGGACCGCGTGTTCGTGAGCACCGACGACGCCGACATCGCGACCGCGGCCCGCGACGCAGGTGCGGAGGTCATCGAGCGGCCGGATTCGCTCGGCCACGACCACGCCACCTCCGAGTCGGCCCTGCTCCA
>BTUT01000080.1:0-10000 GCA_045862935.1 Acidimicrobiia bacterium | reverse complement strand
TGAGGTCAAGCCCCTCTTCGCTCCGGAGCTGGTCGTCGGATTCGCTCGGCTCGAGGGTCGCGTGATCGGCGTGGTGGCGAACAACCCCCAAACGCTCGGTGGGGTGCTGTTCGTCGACTCGGCCGACAAGGCGGCGCGGTTCGTCAATCAATGTGACGCCTTCAACATCCCGCTGCTCTTCCTCGCCGACGTCCCGGGATTCATGATCGGAGCCGCGGCCGAGCGCCAGGGCATCATCCGCCACGGCGCCAAGATGATCACCGCAGTCTCGGAGGCAACCGTCCCGAAGATCTCCGTCGTCGTTCGCAAGGCGTATGGAGCGGGGTTGTACGCGATGTGCGGTCCCGCCTTCGGCTCGGACGCGTGTCTGGCTCTCCCCACCGCGAAGATCGCGGTGATGGGCCCGGAACCGGCGGTGAACGCCGTGTTCGCGAAGAAGATCGCCGCGATCGACGATCCCGACGAGCGCGCCCGCTTCGTCGCGGAACGAATCGCCGAGTACGAAGCCGACGTGGATCTCGTCCGTCTGGCGTCCGACCTCGTCGTCGACGCTGTGGTCCTCCCCGAAGCGCTGCGGGCGGAATTGGTCGCGCGGTTCGCGATCGCATCGACGAAGGATCGGTTCTTCAGCGACCGTCGCCACGGAAACCCGCCGGTCTGACCGGGAACCCGCTCTGTCGCCGTAGGCCGCGGGTAGGCCGCGAGAGGTCGGGATTCGGCGTGATCCGCTGTGATCGGCTGTGGCGCGAAAGCCCAGGTCAGAGGCCATATTCGCGCATCGTCGCAGGTCACGGAGTCGTCTGCAGACGATTAGGAAACCGACGCTCTATCCCCTGAGCTACGAGGGCCGGACGGGCAAGAGCCCTGGTCGGAGAGTCGCCGGGTGCTGGCGACCGAACGGCTCGGTTCGATCGTAGGCCGCGGTTCGGCCGCGGGAGAATCGACCGAGCTCGGCGCAAGCGGCGTCGATCCGCTCGGCGAGCTACTCGTGCGCGTCCTCGAAGAGGTGGCCGTAGCGGTCGAGGGTGGTCGTGATCGAGCGGTGCCCGAGGTGGCTCTGGATGGCCTTGGGGTGCGCGCCCTGGGCGACGAGCAGCGCCGGGCAGGTGTGGCGGAGCGCATGGAGACCCTCGGACAGCTCGGCCGCGGTGAGGGCGGGCTTCCAGACGCGGCGAGCGAGGTTGGAGTGGCGGATCGATGGCATGCTCAACCGATGGCCGCTCGCCGTCCGCCGGGTCTGGGTCTGCAGCTCTACACGGTGCGCGACGCCGTCGCTGCCGACTTGCCGGGCGCGCTGCGGCGGGTCGCCGGTTTCGGGTACGCCGGTGTGGAGACCCTCGGCACGTACGGTCTCTCGCCGCGGGGTCTGGCCGACGTGCTCGACGATTCCGGCCTGGCGTGGGTGAGCACGTTCGTCGGGCTCGGCGACCTCGACACGTTCGCCGGCGAGCTCGAGGGTCTGGCCGACGCGGGCTGCGCGAGGGTGGTGGTTCCCTTCCTCGCGCCCGACGCGTTCACGGACCGCGCGTCGATCTCCCGCGCGGCAGAGCTGCTCTCCGCCGCGACCGCGATCGGTGCGGACCGCGGCGTCCGGGTCGGCTATCACAACCACTACTGGGAGCTGGCGCCGGTCGACGGTCGACCGGCCCTGGAGCGGCTGTTCGACGAGATCGATCCGCGCACGATTGCGGAGGTCGACGTCTACTGGGCCCAGGTCGGCGGGGTGGATCCCGCCGCGCTCGTGCGGGCGCTCGGGACCCGTGTCCGGCTACTGCACGTGAAGGACGGCCCGGCCGCGGACGCGCAGCAGGCCATGACCGCCGTCGGGGCTGGTGTCGTCGACATCGGCGCCGTGCTCGACGCCGCGGCCCACGCGGAATGGCACGTGGTCGAGCTGGACCAGTTCGCCGGCGACGTCTGGGACGCGGTCGAGGTGAGCGCCCGATACCTCCTGGATCGGGGCGGGTCCCGCGGCGCGGGCCGACCCCGCCGGGCCGAGCGGAGGGATGCAAGGTAGGTCTTGCAGACCGACGCCGGGCTCTCTAACGTCGGCGGCGCCGACCGAACGGGGGACAGCAACGCAAGTGGGGACGCAGACGCCGGAGATCCTCCTCGGCACGGTGGCCATCGAGCCCAATCGCTGGGGCATGGTCCGTGACGGGGGCGTACCCGTGACCGTCGTCTCGGAGTGGCTGCCCGCCATCGCCGATGCCGGGTTCGACGGCGTCGAGCTGTGGGAGCGCCACGCCACCTTCGCCGACGACGCCGAGGTCGAGCGGATCATCGGCGGTCCGCTCCCCGTCGTCGTGCTCAACGGCTACGCCCTGTGGGACGACCCCGATCCCGCGGCCCGCGACGACACCGCCGTCTGGGCCCGCCGGCTCGGCGTCCGCGGCGTGAAGTTCAACGTCGGCAACGACCCCACCGCCCGGGATGCGTACGTCGAGCGGATCGCCCGGCTCGTCGAGCGCCTGGACGACGGCGTGCGCCTCCTCTGCGAGTGCCACGCCGGCACGCTGGCCGAGGACCCGGCGGTCGCGGCCGCGATGTTCGACGAGGTCGCGGCGGCCGACCGACTCCAGGCGATCGTGCATCTCGGTCGCCGGCCCGACGACGCGACGACTGCCTTCATGGACGGGCTCGGTGACCGTGTCGCCCACGTGCACCTGCAGCTCCCCGACGAAGGGCCCGACGCCGACCCCGGGGCGCTCGCCGAAGACCTGCGGGAGGGAGTCGACCGCCTCCGGTCGTTCGGCTTCACCGGGACGTGGGCGATCGAGTTCTCCCACGGCCGGATGACGGAGCGGGACGAGCCGGGATACGTGTTGGAGTGGGCCGCGCGCGATCTGCGCGCTCTTCGCCACGCGCTCGATCCGTGAGAGTGGTTGCCGTCAGCGGTGGGCGGCGGCTTGGCAGCGGCGTGTGGACCGACGAGTGGATCGACGCGATCCGCGGCGTCGCCGAACTCACCTTCGTCGACGACGACGGCACGCTGACCGAAGACGACGTCGCCGCCATGTACCGCGCGCACGACGTCGTGATCGTCGGGTGGACCGAACGCGCCGTTCCCGAGTCGCTCGCCGCCGACCCGGGCGCGCGGCGGTACGTCTGCAGCTACGCGGGGTCGATCCGCGGCTCGGTACCCCGGGTGCTCGTGGAGGCGGGGATGCTCGTCTCGAACTGGGGCGACCTGTCGGCGGCGGGGGTCGCGGAGGGATCGATGACGTTGCTGCTCGCGTCGGCGCACCTGCTGCCCCTCGCCTTCGAGGCGCAGCGGAGCGGTGCCTGGGGCGTCGACACCACGCTGCGCACCGGTCTCGAGGATCTCGCCGTCGGCGTCTTCGGGTGCGGGGTGGTGGGCACGCGGTTCGTCGAGATGCTCCGGCCCTTTGGCGCGCGCATACGGATCTTCGACCCGTACGCGGCGACGCTGCCCGACGGCGCCGAGCGGGCCGACACCCTCGACGATCTGTGCACGTGGAGCGAAGCGCTCGTAATCCACGCGGGGCTCTCCGAAGCGACGGAGGGTGCGTTGGGAGCCCCTCAGCTCGCCCGCCTCCGTGACGGCGCCATCGTGGTCAACACCGCCCGGGGCGCGATCGTCAACCAGGACGCCCTGGTCGCCGAGCTCCTCACCGGACGGCTGCGCGCCGCGCTCGACGTCCTGGAGCCCGACCTGACTCTCGCCGCCGACCATCCCCTCCGGCACCTCGAAAACGTCATCATCACGTTCCACCAGGTCTGTGGTGGCGGGTGGCCGCCGCGACCCGGGCTGCGACCGATGCAGCAGCGGGTGGTCGAGCAGCTGGAGCGCTTTGCCCGCGGCGAGACGCCGCGCTTCACCTTCGATCTGGAGCGCTATGACCGCAGCACCTGAGGGGAGCGGGCCCGCCGGGCTGTTCGCGGGCATGGCGGCCGACGAGGCCGCGCGGTTGCGGGAGCTCCTCGGGATCGGCGACGACCCGCCCGGTCCGCCGATCGCGACCGCCCACGACCTGTCGCGCCGGATCACCGAGCGCGCCGCCGCCCGGCTCGCGGAGGCCGAGCAGTCCTCTCTCCGTGGGATTCGCCTGCCCCGGGTGTTCGCCGGTCACGCGGTGGACAGCGACGCGACCGCGAAGCTCATCGCCACGACCAGCCTGCTGGTGGATCTCGGCGTGACCCAGGTGCAGGGCGTCGACCTCACGGAGGCGACGGTGGGCCTGTTCGCCGACCTCGACCCGGACGCCACCGAGGCGTTCTCCTCGTTCACCGTGGGTGAGGCGGCGCTGCGCCTCGGCGGTCTGTCGGCGGTGCCCGACCCCGAGGCCGTGCTCCGGGCGACGCGCACCCCCCGGACCGTCGCCCAGGTGCGCGCCGGCGAGCTGCCGCCCAACTGGGTGGTGGTCGTGGCGCGCTGCCTGCATGCCGAGGCGGCCCTGACCGGCGAGGAGCCGCCCGAGCTGGCCGAGTTCCTGGGCCGCGTGACCGACTTGTTCGCCACCGTGACCGGGTGGGTGAACGACGGCATCGGCGACCTCACGATGTACGACGCGTACACACCCGACATGTACCTGTTCGCCGAGCCACTCGCGTCGGAGATCGGCGACGGCTGGCGCACCGGGCTGCGCCGGGTGCTCTCCGACCTCGACGACCTGGTCGAGCCGGGTGGCGCGGTCGTGTGGGGCCGGTCGATCGGTGCGCTCGGGCTGTCGCTCACCGTCGAACTCGCCGCGCTGGCCGCCCGGCCGGGCATGTCGGACCGTCCGGGCGTTTGGCTCGAGCGGTCCCGCCTCGCGTCGGCTGAGCTCGACCGCTGGTTCCCGGGCGGGGTGATCGCCGCGCACCAGGGCCGCAACGAGATGTTCTACCGGGGCCCGGCCCGCCGGCTGCAGATGACCTTCGACGTGATGGACAAGCTCCTCACGTCGGCGCGGTGGCTGCGCGACGGCGCGCCCGTCCCGCTGGCCGGCCCGGCCGACGCCTGGCCCGATGTCGACCGGCTGGTGGTGTTCGCCGACGACACCGGCGCCGCGGCCTGGACCCACCGGTCGCACGCGGTGAGCTTCGTGCTGCCCAACCTGCGCGGCTGGTCCACCGACTACCTGCCGAGCCTGCGCGGGTCGGGCCTGTTCGAGAGCCCGACGAGCGGACACCCGTGCTTCCTCCCGGTCGTGCGCGTGGGTGACGACACGCTGGTCCCCGCCGACCTCGCCGTGGCGATCGACCACCGACCCGGGGGGCTCGACCTCCGGCACGCCGGGTGGGCCCCTCCGGGCATGACCGCGGCCGCCGAGCAGGCCGTCGCCGGTGCCCGCCACGCTACGTACACGGTCGAGGGGCGCACGGTGCGGGTGCACGACCAGATGACGTTCGATGCCGCAGCGGTCGACCGCATCGACTCGGTGTCGATCCTCGTCCCCGAGCTCACCGACCGACCGCTCGACGTCTCCGTGGAGATGGACGGGGAGCGCGGCGCCGTGACCGTGCTGCGCATCGACACCGCGGGCGTGGCCGAGTGGCGCAGCTTCTGGTCGGAGCTCCCGGTGGTCCACCAGATCGAGGTGCCGGTCGCGCCCGAGATCGACCTCACCTGGCGCGTGCGGCCGCAGGTCCGGGTCGCGAGCTCGATCCTCTACCACGGCTACGACGCCTCGCTCTACGGCCCCCTCGCGGGGCGCTGCCGAGTGGGGCAGGCGCCCTGGCCGGGCGGCGACCTCGTCCACCTCGTGGATCGGTTGCGCGGGTTCGACGTGCTGCACATGGCCTGGCCCGAGTGGTGGTCGGGCACCGATCCCACCCGCACGGCCGAGGTGCTCGACGCCGTACGGGCGAGCGGCGTGAAGGTCGTGTGGACGATGCACAACCTGCTGCCGCACCGATGGAAGACCGAGGATGCCGCCGCGTCGTACCAGCAGTGGGCCCTGGCATCCGACGGGGTGATCCACCACAGCGAGTGGGGCCGGGTCGAGGCCCTCGCGACCTACGAGTTCCGACCCGACACCCTCCACCTGGTGAACCACCACGGCCACTGGGGGGCGCGCTTTCGGGCTGTCGACCGCGGCGCCCGGGCCGCCATCGAGCGGGAGCTCGGGTGGGAGCCCTGCGCCATCCGCCTCGCGGTCATCGGATCGGCCCGCGAGGAGAAGGACCTCCAGATGGTCATCGACGCGTTCCACGCGTGCGCGCGCGACGACCTGCAGCTCGTCATCCGGATCGCCGGCCACGAGAACGTCCCCGACGACCCGCGCATCCACGTCGATCACGAGCCGCTCCCGGAGAAGGCGTTCGTCCGCCGGATGGGGGCGATCGACGTGCTGGTGATGCCGTTCGCGTCCCGTGGGATGCTGACGACGGGGACGGCCTTCGACGCCATCGGCGCGGGAGTTCCGGCCATCACGTCGAGCTGGGGCTTCTTCGACGACGTGTTCGCGGGCGCCGACATCCGCTACGGCGAGTCGGCCGAGGACCTCCGGCGGTGCCTCGACGCGCTCACGCCGGAGCGGGTCGAAGCGGCCCGGCTCGCGACGGTCGCGCGACGGACCGAGTTCGACTGGGCGCCGATCGCCGATCGCCATCTCGCCTTCCTCGAGGCGGTCACCGACCGCTGAGGCCGCCCGGGGATCAGCGCCGGGTGCGGCTCCCCCGGATCAGCGCCGGGTGCGGTGGCGGGTCTGCTTCTTGATCGCGGCGAGCTCGATGCGCTCGGGGCGGTCCTTGTAGAAGGGGTCGATCGGGTAGCAGCCCGAGACCAGCCCGTTGCGGGGCGCCGTCGTGCAGTCGCTGAACGTGCGGCAGAGCAGCGACGCGTCGATGGGGGCGCCGGCGAGCACGTCGGCGGGCAGGTGCGGGTAGCTGAGCATCCCGCGACCGATCCCCACCGAGGTCGCCGCGCCGGTGCGCACCGCGTGCTGCGCCGCGTGCGGGATCCACTGCTGGAGGTAGGAGTACCCGGAGCCGACGACCGCGAGGTCGGGATGTGCCCCCGTGAGTGCGGCGGTCGCCGCGACCATTCGGGCGACGCCGACGAGCGGGTCCTCGGGCGGGGTGTAGCCGTCGGACGGTGGGAAGAACGCAGGACGCTGCACGTGCGGGTTGTAGTACGGGCTGCCCGCGGTGATGCACACGATCCCGACGCCGAGATCGCGGCACAGGTCGAGGAAGCGGTTCGGCTCGGTGAGGTCGATGCCGACGCCGGTGCCGTCGCCGCCGAACGCGAAGCGGGCCGCGTCGGCGTGGCCCTCGGCCGGCACCCCCACGCCGTCGTCGCCGGCCGCGAACGGCACGAGGTCGTACGCCGACAGTCGCACGCCGATGGCGATCTCCGGCACGGTCGCGCGGATGCCGTCAACGACCGTGCGCAGGAACCGGGTGCGGCAGTCGAACCCGCCGCCGTACCGGCCGGGGCGGTCGAGGGCGCCGAGGAGCTCGTGGAGCAGGTAGCCGTGGCAGTGCTTCACGTCGACGAAGGCGAAGCCGGCGTCGGCGGCGAGCCGCGCGGCGTGCACGAACGTGGCCGCGAGGGCGTCGAGGTCGTCGTCGGACAGCACCTCGGTCGACTCGGCGGGGACCCGAGCGTCGAGGATCGGGTGGTGGTAGCCGATGCGGGGCTCGAGGGCGCCGGTCGGGCGGCACCAGCGGCCCGAGTGCGTGAGCTGCAGGCCCACCACGAGGTCGTCAGCGGTGCCGTGCGCGTCGACGTGGGCGTCGACGAGGATCCGGCGCAGGTCGGTGAGGTCACCGACGGTGTCGTCGTCGATGACGAGCTGGCGGGGGTTGGCCCGCCCGTCGTGGCGGACCGCGACGGCCTCGCCACCCCAGACGAGTTTGGCGCCGCTCTCCCCGAAGCGCCGCCAGCGGCGCCGGACCAGATCGGTGGGTCGGCCGTCGGGCTCACCGTCCCAGCCCTCCATGGGAAGCACGGCGAAGCGGTTCCCGACGGTGTGGGTGCCGGTCGACCCGTCGGTGAAGGTGAACGGGGCGGCGAGGGGACCGTCGGGCTCGACGCGGTCGTCGACGCCGAGCTGGTCAGCGATGCCGAGTGCGGTCAGGCGGTCGCGCAGCTCCGCGATCGTGCGCAGCCGCTTCACCTGCACGATGTCGGTCACAGCATCTCCTCGAGCCGGGCGGCGATGTCGGCGAGCACGTCGCGATCGCTCTCGGGGCGGCGGGGTGCGCCGGCGGGGGTGGCGTCGGACCCGATGCGTCCGCGGATCGACAGGAACAGCGCCGCGTCGTGGCGATAGGCGGGGACGGGTGGCCGGAACGCGAAGAAGCCCAGGTACTGCAGGAGGTCGTTGAGCTCGTGGAAGGACCGGTCACCAGCGGCCCAGCGGCGGTCGCGCTCTGCGAAGGCCTCCGGTGCGAAGGCGGAGAGGCCGAGCAGGTAGTCGGACCCGTAGCAGACCATGTCGATGGCGAGGTCGTTGCCGGTGAACACCTTGAACTCGGGGCGCACGCGGTCGCGCAGCGCAAGGCGGTCCCACTCGAGCGCGCGCGAGAGCGACGAGTGCTTGGCGCCGATGCACGCCGGGATGCCGAGCAGACCCTCGTAGGCGTCGAGCGAGTAGATGCGCCCGTACGGCACGAACATGGGGCCGAGCTCGAAGCCGATGAACCGGTCGACGTGGCGGCCGAAAACCTCGTGGGCGGCCACCCACCCGGCCTCGTCGAGTGCGTTGAGCCCGTGCGAGGGGAAGACGACCGGGGTGCCGCCGCGCGCGGTGATCTCTTCGAGCGCCCACAGGTATGCCGACTCGGCGAACGCGGCGCCGGGCTCGCCGGTGACGAAGGCCCCGGCCGCGAAGCCCGCGGGCCCGGCGTGCGCGGCCGCCACGTCGAGCACCTGCGCACGGGTGGCGTCGTCGAGGAGCTGCACGAAGCCGGTGTCCATGTTGACCGCTGGGATGATGCCGGCGGCGACGGTTCGCTCGAGCAACGCGGCGTAGTCGGTCCACGCCACGGTGCCGTCGCCGGTGAAGGGCAGCAGGACCGCCGAGATGCCGAGGATCTCCCGGCCGGGCCGGAGCGCGGGGGTGGGGGTCGAGGTCATCGGGCGGCGAACTCCTCGAGTCGGGCGACGAGGTCGGCGGACAGCGTCGGTGCGCACTCGACGGCGACGGTCGTGGCGTCGTCGGACGCGCCGACCGCGCAGGCGAGCCAGTGCGTGCCCGGGTCGAGCGTGACGTCGAGCGCGGGGGCGATCGTGTGGGGCGCGAGCAGGTTGGCGTTGACGGTGACGGAGCGCACCACGGCGACCCGGTCGGGCCGGCCGTTGCCACGCAGGTCGACGAGCGTGGTCGCGCCCCACGGGCTGGTGCCGGTGGCATGGCCGGGGTCGGCCTGGTCGGACGGCCCGAAGGTGAACCCGGCGGGTTCCCATGGGAGGGCGAAGCCGGTCTCGGCGAGCGTGAGCTCCCGATCGGTCTCGATCCGGTGGAGGCGCACGTGCCAGGGGGCGCCGCCGGTCAGCGCGGTGTCGATGCGCACACCGGCCAACGGTGCCCAACGGCCGAGGGCCACGCCGTCGGCCACCTCGCTCGCGACGAGACCGAGGCGCGCGCCCCGGACGCCGGTCGTCGCGTCGGTGACGACGAGGGTGGAGTCGGTCGTGGCCCCGCCGACGAGGGCCGGGAACTCGCCGCTGAACGCGAACCGGCTGGAGTAGGCGAGCTTGCGGTACTTGGCCTCCGACTGCTCGACCATGGGCCAGCCTCCGGGCTGGGCCATCAGCGCGACAGACTGCGAACGGTCACGACCGACCACCATCCCGGCGGTCGGGAGCGTCGCCGTCTGCGGGCCGGGCGGGTCGGTCTCCTCCTCCATCCAGAACGGATGGTCGTCGGGTGCCGCGAGCATCCAGAACGCCTTCATGCACCAGTACGGCGAGCCGGCGGAGTTGTACGACTCGCCCATGGCCCGGTTGTCGTCGCCGTAGCCGACCGAGACGACGCCGTCACGGTCGCTGATCGGCCGCTCGCTCCCCCACCGGCGGGGGGGCCGCGCCCGGCCCGTCACCGCG
>BTUT01000079.1:0-10050 GCA_045862935.1 Acidimicrobiia bacterium | reverse complement strand
GGCCGGTCTCGTCCGCGCAGAAGTGCCAACGCCGCCAGTGGTTCGTGCTGTAGTCGAGCCGGAGGTCCCAGCATCCCCCGGGCCGGTGGACGACCGTCCCCGGCATCTCGGGGCCCTCGGCCTGGGTGCGGGGTGGGTTCGACAGCCGCTCCGATCCCTCACCCTCGTAGCGGTAGACGCCCGCCGGGGGGACGAACGGCCGGTCACCCGCCACCGGGTGCCCGCCGCGCTCGAACCGCTCCCGCGCTTCGCCGAGCGTGACCTCGCGGGGTGGGCTGGAGTGGAACGGGAACCAGCTGTTCCGGAAGGCCAGCCAGCCGTACCCCACGAGGAGCGCCCCGACGACGAGGACGGTGACACCGGCCTCGGCAACCACGCGCCGCGCCCGGTGCGGTGGGTCGGCGGCTCCACCGGGCAGCTCGGAGGGGGGGTCCACGACGCACAGTGTGCCGCCGAGAGGGGCCAACCCGAGCGAGACCCACGGTCGAGGCCGCGGCACCCGCCGCCGTCACGATCGATGGCCCTCCCGCCGGTCATGCTGGTCGCGGCACCCGCCGCCGTCACGACCGATGGCCCTCCCGCCGGTCATCCTGGTCGCGGCACCCGCCGCCGTCACGACCGATGGCCCTCCCGCCGGTCATGCTGGTCGGCGTGTTGCGATTCCGCCGTGCGGCCGTGGCCCTCCTCGCAGGGGCCCTGAGCATCACGCTGCTCCTCACCGGGTGCGACCTCGACGCCCCGCACGAGTCCCGCTCGGAGCCGTCCCGATCGGGCCGATCGCAGGTCGGGCCCTCGAGCCCGGGGGCCGCGCTGGGCGTCGAGTTCACGCCCGATCCCCAGGCGCCGCTCGTCCCCGTCGGTCTCGACGCCACGGTGACGTCGGTGACCGACGGGGACACGGTCCGCGTGCGGACCGCCGCCGGAGCCTCGGAGCGGGTGCGCCTGATCGGCATCGACACGCCCGAGTCGGTGGATCCGCGCCAGCCGGTGGAGTGCTTCGGCCGTGAGGCCTCCGCCCAGACGAAGGCCCTCCTGCCCGCCGGCACCCGGGTGCGACTCGAGCCCGACTCGGAGCGGCGCGACCGGTACGGTCGGCTGCTGGCGTACGTGTGGCGCCACGACGACGGGCTGTTCGTGAACGCGTGGCTGGTCGACGGGGGATGGGCGACCCCGTTCCGGGTCCCCCCGAACGTGCGCTACGCCGACGACTTCTCCCGCCTCGGCGCCGCGGCCCGCGCCGCCGACCGTGGCCTCTGGCGCGCGTGCCGTTGAGGCGTCAGCCCGCGGCGACCACCACGACGGTGAGCGTGGCGTCGACGTCGGTGTGCAGCCGCACCACGACGTCGACCTCGCCCACCTCCTTCACCGGCTCGTCGAGGCCGACCTTGCGGCGATCGACCTCGACCCCGGTCTGCTCGCGCAGCGCATCGGCCACGTCGCTCGCGGTGACGGACCCGAAGAGCTTGCCGCCCTCGCCCGCGCGTGCCGCGATCTCGAGCCGGGTCCCGGCGATCTGGGCCGCCTGGGCCTGCGCCGAGTCGCGCTCGCGCTCCTCGCGGATCGCCCGGTTGCGCCGCATCGCCTCGGCCTGGGCGACCGAGCCCCGGCTGGCCTTGATGGCGAGGCCCCGCGGCACGAGGAAGTTGCGGGCGTAGCCGTCCGCGACCTCGACCACGTCTCCCTTGCGCCCCAGGTTCTCCACGTCGTCGCGCAGGACCACCTTCATTCGGCGGCCTCCGCGTCACCGGTCGCGGCGCTCACCTCGACCAGGTCGGTCGTCTCGACCTCGCCGACGGCCTCGCCCGCGCCGGTGTCGAGCGCCTCGGCCCCCTCGGGCACCGGGGTCGGCACGGCGGTGTCGGGCCCACCCTCACGCTCGCCCCGCTCACCGCGCCGCTTGCTGCGGTGCGTGACCTGGCGGACGCTGTAGGGCAGGAGCGCCATCTCCCGCGCGACCCGGATCGCCCGGGCGACCTCGCGCTGCTGCTGGGTGTCGTTGCCGGTCACGCGACGAGCGCGGATCTTGGCCCGCTCGGACATGAACCGGCGCAGCAGGTTGACGTCCTTGTAGTCGACGTAGGTGATCTGCTCGCTGTCGAGGATCGACACGCGCTTCTTCGGCTTTCGCTCGACGCGGTCGTCGCGCCGGCGCGTGCGGGGTCTCGCCATGGTGAAGGTCTCCCGTGGGTGTGGGTGTCGGAACCGGGCTCGCGCTCGGGGTTCAGAAGGGCTCGTCGCCGAACTCGTCGTACGACGACCCGGGGCTTGCCGAGGGTGCCGACGGGCGGGGTGCACCCCCGCCGCCGCCACCACCACCGCCGCCCATGCCCCCGTCGCCGCCCCGGCGTTCGTTGCGGTTGATCGTGGCCGTGGCCCAGCGCAGGCTCGGAGCGACCTCGTCGGCGACGATCTCGATCACCGAGCGCTTCTCGCCGTTGTCGGTCTCCCAGCTGCGCTGCTCGAGCCGGCCCGTGACCACGACGCGGGTGCCCTTGCCGATCGACTCGGCCACGTTCTCGGCCATCTCGCGCCAGCACACGACGTTGAAGAAGCTCACCCGCTCCTCCCACTCGTTCGTCTGGCGGTTCTGCCAGCGCCGGTTCACGGCGACGCCGAACGTCGCGTTCGCCTGACCGCCGGCGGTGTAGCGGACCTCGGGATCGCGGGTCACGTTGCCCACGATCGTCACGGTGTTGTCGGCCATCCTCGACCTCCTCGTGCGCGTCCGGTCCGAGACCGGACGTCAGGCCTCCGTCGCGGGTGCCGCCGCCGTCTTCGGAGGTCCGTAGACCTCGTCGGGGATGCGGAGCACCTTGTGACGCAGGACTTCGTCAGCCAGGGAGAGCGTCCGGTTGAGCTCGTCCATCGCCGCCGGCTCGGCCTTCGCCTGGAAGACCACGTAGTAGCCCTCCCAGCGGTGCTTCAGCCGGTACGCGAATCGGCGCTTGCCCCAGAAGTCGACGTAGCCCAGCTCGGCTCCCCTTGACTGGATGAGCTGCGTGGCTCGATCGATCGAGGCCCGGACGTCGTCCGCTTCCAGGTCGGCGTCGAGGATGACCATGACTTCGTACGGCCGCACGGCCGGTACCTCCTTCGGACCGCGGGCGCCGAGACGGGCCCGGGGCTCTCCGCATCCGCTCGGCTGCGCCGACGTCCGGAGAGCAGGAACTCGATTGGTGGGCGGCGAGGCTACCAGCGCCCCGCCCTCTCCTCCCGGTCGTGGTGTCGTGCTCGCCGTGCGTCGTGCTCGTGTGACACCGCCTTGCTCGGTGCCGTGGTCGTTGCCGCTCGGTGCCGTGCTCGGTGCCGTGCTCGGTGCCGTGTTGGCGTTGGCTCCTCGACCCGTGCCTATCGTCGTCGACGATACGGGACCCCTGTGACCGTTACGGTGCTGCGCCGCCGCGGAGCCGGCCGTCCGGGAGGTCTCCCGGGGCCGTCTCGAGCGCGTAGAGGAAGTCGCCACGGGCCTGGTAGACGGGACAGGTGGCGTCGGTGCCGGCACACGGCCGCATCCGTAGCTGGTCGACCTTGGTGCCGTCGCCCGCGTAGAACGCGATGTCGAGCGGCTCGGGAACGCCGGCCATCGTGAACGCGGTCCGCGTGCTGCCCGGGAACACGAACAGCATCCCGTCGTAGGGAGCGGCGCTCGCTCGCCCCCGCAAGCCCTGCACCCGCTCGGCCGTGCTGTCGGCGAGCACCACCTTCAACGGCTGCTCGCCCACGCGGATCGTGGCTTCGGTCAACCCCCCGAACGGCGCGCGAGCGGCGCCGTCCTCCCGGATCGACGGCGCGGCGTCACCCGCGCCCGCCCCGGACGCCTCGTCGACGACCGCCGACCGGATCCACCACGCGCCGAGCACCACGACGGTGGCGCCGAGCACCACCCCGGCGATCACGGCGGCGCGGCGCCGGGAGGTCACGGTGCTCACGTCTGGCTCGGGGCCCCCAGCTCGGGCTCGGTCCCGCGCCCACGCTCCGGCGCGTGCCCGCCCCCGCCGTCCCGCCCGTAGATCACGATGGCGTCGGCCACCGCGTCGGCCGCGTGGTACGTCTCGTCACTCGACGGGAAGCGCCCGGAGCGGACGTCGTCGGCGAACGCGGCGATCGCGTTCCGGGCGTCGGTCGCGAGGTCGGCGTAGCGACGCACGAACTTCGGCGGGACCCCGTCCTCGAGGCCGAGGATGTCGTGGAACACGAGCACCTGCCCGTCGCAGTGGCGACCGGCGCCGATCCCGATCGTGGGCACACCGACGGTGTCGGTCACGAGCCGGGCGACCGCGTCGGGGACGCACTCGAGCACGATCGCGAAGCATCCCGCCTCGGCGAGCGCGGTCGCGTCCTCGACGATGACCCTCGCCGCCTCGAGCTCCTTGCCCTGCACCCGGAAGCCGCCCAGGGCGTGGACCGACTGCGGGGTGAGTCCCAGGTGCCCCATGACCGGGATCTCGGCGTCGAGGATCGCGCGGATCGCATCGCGGCGCTTGGCGCCACCCTCGAGCTTCACCGCGCCGGCGCCCGCGCGCACCAGGCGCGCCGCGTTCTGCACGGTGTCGGCCGTCGACACGTGGTAGCTGAGCCACGGGAGGTCGCCCACCACGAGCGCGTGGGGCTGCGTGCGCGCGACGGCACCCACGTGGTGGACCATGTCGTCGATCGTCACCTGGAGGGTGTCGGCGTAGCCGAGCACCACGTTGGCGACCGAGTCGCCGACGAGGATGACGTCGGCGCCGGCCCCGTCGACGGCCCTCGCGGAGGGCGCGTCGTACGCGGTGACCATCACGATCGGGGATCCGGATCCCTTGCGCGATGCGATCGACGGCGCGGTGACCCGGAGCGGAGCTGCCGGAACGGCCATGGTGGTGCCTCCGCCGTCCAGGGCACGCTCGGCTCCCGGCGGCAGGGCCAACAGTAGCGAAACGGCCTCCGGGAGGCGAGCCAGGCCGCGCGCCGCGAGCCGACGTGGCGGCGGCGAGCCCGCGCGCGTGCCCCGCGTGCCGGCGGCGAGCCCGCGCGCGTGCCCCGCGTGCCGGCGGCTAGACCGCGTGGCGGCGGCCGTGCAGCTCGCGGCGGTGGAGGTGGTTCCAGTGGCAGTCCGGACACACCTCGACCACGTAGCGCGAGAACTCCTCGTGGGCCGCGTCGAGCCGGGCGAGCTCGTCGGCGTCGATGCAGCGACCGTTCGCCTTGCGGAGCGCGTCGCCGTAGACGTACGACACCAGCACCAGGTGCTCGGACCCGCACACCGGACAGTCCCCGTCGAGCGCCTCACCGAGGTTGCGTGCCGCGCGCAGGAGCTCGGGCTGCGCGTCGCAGACGTCGAGCCGGTCTCGCTTGCCGGTGCGGAGATCGCGCAGCACCGCCCGGCGGGCGAGGGCGTAGTCGACGTGGTGGCGCACGGGCGGAGTGTAGGACGCGCCGTCACCGGATCCGACCGGCGCGCGCGTCGGGAGGACGCGAGCCGCTAGCCTCTCTTGACCGATATATCGTGTCGATATATCGTGAAACCTCATTCGTCCAGCCCCGCCCACCGGGCCGGCTCCCTGCGGCCCCCTTCCACCCCGCCGATCACCAGGAGTCCCGAAGATGCTCGACATCGCCGTCCTGGGCCTGCTCCGGGAGCAACCGCTCCACGGCTACGAGCTGAAGAAGCGCCTGAGCGAGACCCTCGGATTCCTCTGGGGTGTCTCGTACGGATCGCTGTACCCCGCCCTGCGCCGGCTCGAGGCCGACGGCTCGATCGAGGTGGTCGACGAGCCGGCCGAGGCGCCCGTGGCCACGGGCTCCCTCAAGGGCGACCTCGCCGCCGCTCGCCGCGCCGGCACGCGGGCCGCGAAGCAGTCCCGTCGCACCCGCAAGGCCTACCGGATCACCGAGCGCGGGCGCGCCCGGTTCGAGGAGCTCCTCCTCGCCACCGATCCGCACGCCGACGAGGAGAAGGCCTTCGCGCTGAAGCTGGCGTTCTGCTCCGACCTGCCGCCCGCGGCGCGCCTCGAGCTGCTCGAACGGCGGCGCGCGGCCCTCATCACCCGTCTCGACCGCGCGCGACGTGCCCATGCCGGGCGCGACGACCGCTACAGCCGCGCGCTCGTCGAGCACCGCACCCGGTCCACCCAGCGCGACCTCGAGTGGGTGGAGGAGCTGATCGCCGCCGAGGGCCGCGAACCCGAACCCCGTCCCACACGCGCGGTCGAGGCCTCGACCGCGCACGATCCGGATCTCTCAGACGTCACTGCACGCTCGGACCGTCCCGACCGAGCGGAAGTCCAGGAAGGAGCAACCCGATGAGCAAGACCGTTCGAGTGGCGATCGCCGGCGTCGGCAACTGCGCGAGCAGCCTCGTGCAGGGTGTGGAGTACTACCGCGACGCCGCCCCCGACGACCAGGTGCCCGGTCTGATGCACGTCGAGCTCGGCGGCTACCACGTCCGCGACGTGGAGTTCGTGGCGGCCTTCGACGTCGACGCGGAGAAGGTCGGCCTCGACCTCGGCAAGGCGATCTTCGCCGGACCCAACAACACGGTGAAGTTCTCCGACGTGCCGGACCTGAGCGTGACGGTGCAGCGCGCACCGACGCTCGACGGCCTGGGCATCTACTACCGCGAGGTCGTGGAGGAGTCGCCCGCCGAGCCGGTCGACGTGGCGCAGGCCCTGCGCGACGCGAGGGCCGACGTGCTCGTGAGCTATCTCCCGGTGGGTTCCGAGGAGGCCCAGCGCCACTACGCGCAGGCCTGCCTCGACGCGGGCGTCGCGTTCGTGAACGCGATCCCCGTGTTCATCGCCAGCGACCCCGAGTGGGCCGCGAAGTTCGAGGCCGCGAAGGTGCCGATCGTGGGCGACGACATCAAGAGCCAGGTGGGGGCCACGATCGTCCACCGGATCCTGGCGCGGCTGTTCGAGGACCGGGGCATGGCCCTCGACCACACGTACCAACTGAACTTCGGCGGCAACATGGACTTCAAGAACATGCTGGAGCGCCAGCGCCTGCAGTCGAAGAAGATCTCGAAGACCCAGTCGGTGACGAGCCAGATCACCCAGGGCATCGACGCGCGCGACGTGCACATCGGCCCGTCCGACCACGTGCCGTGGCTCGACGACCGGAAGTGGTGCTACATCCGGCTCGAGGGTCGCAACTTCGGCGACGTGCCGCTGAACCTGGAGCTCAAGCTCGAGGTGTGGGACTCGCCGAACTCGGCCGGGGTGATCATCGACGCCGTGCGCTGCGCGAAGCTCGCGCTCGACCGGGGGGTCGGGGGCCCGCTGCTCGGCCCGTCGGCGTACTTCATGAAGTCGCCGCCGGTGCAGTACCGCGACGAGGAGGCCCGCGAGATGGTCGAGGAGTTCGCCCGGGGCGCTGCCCCGCGCACCCACACCGACTGACCGCCCCTTCCTCCCGACCTCCCGAGGACCGCTGCCGGACCGGTCGGGTCGGCGCGCACTTGGTCGGGTCGGAGGGAGCCGGGGCGGGTCAGGGCGCGGCCGGGGTGATCCCCCGGTCGCGAGCCCACGCCGCGAGGCGCGCGTAGGCGTCGTCCTCGGCGATCGGGCCCTCGTCGAGACGCGCCTCGAGGAGGAACTCGAGCGCCTCGCCCACGATGCGCCCCGGCGCCACACCGAGGAAGGCCATGACCTGACGCCCGTCGAGCGGCGGGCGGATGGCGTCGAGCTCCTCCTGCTCGCGCAGCGCGGCGATCCGGACCTCGAGGTCGTCCATCCGCCGTGCGAGCGCCGCGGCGCGACGTGGGTTGCGCGTGGTGCAGTCGCACCGCTGCAGGTGGTTCAGCTCGTCGAGCAGGGCGCCGGCGTCGCGGACGTAGCGCCGAACCGCCTTGTCGGTCCAGCCCATGGCGTAGGTGTGGATCCGGAGGTGCAGGAGCACGAGCTGGGTCACCTCGGCGACGACGTCCGACGGGTACTTCAGCGCCTTGAGCCGCTCCTCGGTCATCCGGGCGCCCACCACCTCGTGGTGGTGGAAGCTCACGCCGCCCTTCCCCTTCTCGAACGACCGCGTCTTGGGCTTGCCGATGTCGTGGAAGAGCGCGGCGAGGCGCACCCGCAGCTCCGGTCGGGTGTTGCGCACCACGGCGATGGTGTGGGCGAGCACGTCCTTGTGGGTGTGGATCGGATCCTGCTCGAGGCGCATCGCGTTGAGCTCGGGCAGGAACTCGTCGGACAGGCCCGACTCGCAGAGGAGCCACAGCCCGGGCGTGGGGTCGTCGACGAGCAGGAGCCGGGACAGCTCGTCACGGATGCGCTCGGCGCTCACGATCTCGAGCCGCTGACGCAGGGCGACGAGCGCGTCGACGAGCTCGGGCACCGGCTCCACGCCGAGCTGCGCGACGAAGCGCGCGGCGCGCAGCATCCGCAGCGGGTCGTCCTCGAACGAGATCTCGGGCGAGAGCGGCGTGCGCAGCACGCGCGCCGCGAGATCCGCGGCGCCGTTGAACGGGTCGACGAACGCGGGCTCCGGGAGCGCGAGCGCCATGGCGTTCACCGTGAAGTCGCGGCGCGAGAGATCGGTCTCGATGTCGTCGGAGAACCGCACCTCGGGCTTGCGGCTCTCGGGTCGGTAGACCTCGGCGCGGTACGTGGTGATCTCGAAGGTCCGGCCCGCCTTGCGGGCGCCGATCGTCCCGAACGCGCGCCCGGCGAGCCAGGTCTGGTCGGCCCACGCCGCCACGATGCGCTCGACGACCTCGGGTCGGGCGCTGGTGGCGATGTCGATGTCGTGATCGGCCGCGTTCGCGGCCGCGTCCCCGGCGGTGTCGCCGGCGCCGTCACCACGCGGGGCGTCGAGGAAGGCGTCCCGCACGGTTCCACCGACGAGGTAGCTCTCGTGACCCTCGGCCGCCAGCCGCTCCGCGAGATCGCGGACCGGCGAACCGGGCTCGTAGAACGGCTTCAGCCGCGCGGGGACGTGCACTCCCCCATTGTCGCGGGCGCCGAGGTGCTCGAGGGAGCCGCCTGCGCGACCGGGCGCCGCGGGGGCTCGTGCGGGGCACCGCCTCGCTCCCGGTCGACCTGCTCGAGCTGCACCCGGAGGGTCGGCGCCGAGCTCGCATGGTGGAGCGCCGCCTCACGCGACACCAGCCCCCGCCGGTACAGCGCCACGAGGCTCTGGTCGAAGGTCTGCATGTCGTAGTACTCGCCGTCGCGGATCACGGCTTCGAGCCGCTCCTCATCGCCCTCGGCGACGGCTTGGGCTGCCGCGTGGTTCACCACGAGCACCTCGACCGCCGGCACCCTGCCCCGGCCACCGGCGCGCGGCAGGAGGCGCTGGCAGATGACACCCCGCAACGTGCGCGAGAGCAGGCCGCGGATCTGCGGGCGCTCGTGGGGGTCGAACAGCTCGACGACCTGGCTCACGGTGTCCGGCGCGCTCACCGTCGGCATGCTCGCGAGCACGAGGTAGCCGGCGTCGGCGGCCTCGAGCGCGGCGCGGGCCGTGGGGGCATCGGGCAACGTGCTCACGAGCAGCACGTCGGGGTCCTGGCGCAGCGCGTGCACGATCCCGTCGCGGAGGCTCTCGGTGTCGGTGCCCACCTCGCGCTGGGTGACGAGCGATCGCTTGTCGGGGTGGAGCACCTCGATCGGGTCCTCGACCGTGACGATGTGGCCCGAACGGTGCCGATTGACGTGATCGAGGATCGCCGCGAGCGTCGCGGTCCGGCCCGAGCCGGCGAGCCCGGTCACGAGGACCAGCCCCGACCGCGAGTCGGCGAGTCGGGCCACACCGCCCGGGAGCGCGAGCGCATCGAACCCCGGTGGCGCCGTGAGCACCCGTCGCATCACGAGGCCCACCCATCCCCGTTGACGGAACGCGCTGACCCGGAAGCGGCCGCGACCCGGCGCCGAGTACACGAAGTCGGCCTCCCGACCCTGGCGGAACCGCTCGGCTCGGCCCGGCGGCATGATCCCGAGCGCGAGCCGCTCGGTCTCCTCGGGCTCGACGACCTCGAAGCGGGTGGCGAGCAGACTGCCGTCCACTCGCAGGTAGGGACGTGATCCCACCTTCACGTGGATGTCGGACGCGCGCTGCTCCACGGCGTGGCCC
>BTUT01000078.1:0-10077 GCA_045862935.1 Acidimicrobiia bacterium | reverse complement strand
TCGGCGAAGACGCTGATGCCCATGCCGAGCAGCGAGCGCGACGGGTGCAGGACGTTGATCCCGAGCGCCAGGGTGGCGGCTCCCACGACGAGGAGGGCCCAGCTCATCGGGTCGGCCCCGCCCACGTAGCAGGCGGGGCAGCGGTGGCCACGAGCATCCCCGGCACCTCTCCATGCTCGCACGTCGGCACCGCGGCGGCGCACCCGAAGCCTTCGCTAGAGTCCGCCACGCACGCTCGAGGGGAGCACCGATGAGCAGGACGTGCCCGTGTCGCTGAACGACTGGGTCCAGTACTTCATCGAGGGCTTCCCGGTGGGGTGCGTCTACGGCCTCGTCGCGATCGGTCTCGTCCTCACGTACAAGACGTCGGGCGTGTTCAACCTGGCGTTCGGTGCGCAGGCGTTCCTGTCGGCCGCGGTGATGTACGAGCTGGTCGAGGGAGGCACGGCCACCTGGCTCGCCTTCGTCATCGCGGTGTTCGTCGTGTCGCCGCTCTTCGGGTTGCTGCTCGACCGCGCGCTGTTCCGCTACATGCGCAACTCCTCGTGGGTCGTGAAGCTGGTGTCGTCGCTCGGCTTGTTCGTCGCGTTGCCCGAGATCATCAAGGCGCTGGTCACCGGCGTGAAGCCCCAGATCAACGCGCCGAGCATCGCGGAGCTCGTGGGGATCACCGACCTTGCCGGCGACGACAAGGTCTTCCGGATCGGCGACTACGTGGTCTCGGCCGACCGGATGACCACGGTGGCAGTGACGCTGCTCGCCGTGGTGCTGCTCGGGGTGCTCTTCCGCTACACCGCCCTGGGCCTGCAGATGCGCGCCATCGTCGAGAGCTTCCGGATGGTCGAGCTGGCCGGGGTCGACAGCGAGCGCGTGAGCATGGCCGCGTGGATGCTCTCCAGCTTCCTCGCCGGTCTCGCGGGGGTGCTCATCGCCCCCGAGCTCGGGATCGACTCCATCCCGTACACCCTGCTCCTCGTGGCCGCGGTGTCCGCGGCCGCGTTCGGTCGCCTCACGAGCATCCCGCTCGCGCTCGTGGGCGCCGCGATCCTGGGCGTCGGCCAGCGGGCGATCATCGGGTTCAGCTACGAGTTCGACTGGCCCCAGAACCTCCAGACCGGTCTGCGCCCGGCGCTGCCGTTCGTGATGCTGTTCCTCTTGCTGATCTTCCTGCCGGCCTTCAAGGGCCGTCGCGAGGTCACCGATCCGCTCTCGGGCGTGGACCCCCCACCTCCGGCGATGGCCCACGAGTACAAGGACCGCGCGCTCGCTCGCACCTCGCGCATCGCGTTCTACGTCTTCATCGCGGCGTTCCTGGCGCTGGTCTGCTTCGCGATGAGCGACGTGTGGGTCTTCCGGTTCACCGACGCGTTCACGCTCGCCATCGCGTTCCTCTCGATCACGGTCTTCACCGGCCTCGGCGGGCAGGTGTCGCTGGGTCAAGCGGCGTTCGCGGGCATCGGCGGCTACACGACCGCGAACCTCGCGGCGGAGAACCACTGGCCCGTCCTGCTCGCGCTGCTCGTGGGGGTGGTGTTCGCGGTGATCGTGGGCGCGCTGCTCGCGATCCCGGCCCTGCGGCTCGGCGGCATCTTCCTCACGCTGGCGACCCTCGCCTTCGCGCTCATGGCGCAGAACATCGTGTTCTCGAACGCGTCGGTCGCCGGGGGGCCCGAAGGCATCGAGGTCTCGCGCCCGTCGTTCCTCACCGGCGGCGGGATCCTCGATGCCGACCAGCGCTACTTCCTGTTCGTGTTCGCGTGCTTCGCGCTCGTCGGCTTCCTGGTGGTCTTCGTGCGGGGGGGGACGACGGGGCGCTACTTCGCGGCGCTGCGGGGCAGCGAGACCGCGGCGGCCTCGATCGGGATCAACGGCACGCGCCAGCGCATCCTCCTCTTCGCGCTGTCGGCGGGCATCGCCGGTCTCGCCGGGGGCCTGTTCGCGATGAACTCCGGCGGCGTCAACTTCCAGACCCAGGAGTACCAGGCTCTCTTCGGGGTGGCGTGGGTGGTGCTCGTCGTGTCGCTCGGGGCGCGCACGGTCGACGGCGCGGCGAACGCCGCGCTGAGCTTCGTGATCATCCAGTGGCTGCTCTCCGACTACTTCTCGATGGAGGCGAGCATCGCCCTGATCGGGTTCGGGTTCGGCGCGATCACCTACGCCCGCCACCCCGAGGGCATCGTCGAGTTCCGGACCCGGGAGAGCATCCTCCAGCGCCGGAAGGCAGTGCTGCTCAACCAGCAGGCGGCCGAGATGGCGGCGCGAGGTCCACTCCCGGCGGGGTACGTGCCGGGGCGCAGCGTCATGCTCCCGGCGATCGCCGGGCCGGTCGTGCTCCTCCTCGCGGTCGTGGTCCGCCGGATCGCCGGCTCGGGGGAGGGCGCGCCCGTCCCCCTCATCGTGATCTGCCTCGCGCCGAGCGTCGCCTTCGTCCTGGCGTGGATCGTGTGGACCCACCGGCGGCTGGTGGCCCAGGGCGGGCATCGCTGGGGTTGGTGGGTCCTCGCCGGAGGGGCCGCCGCGGGTCTGGTCGCGGGATGGTTCCTCACCGCGGTCGACGTGCGCACGCCGTCGTTCGGCGACCCGGAGGTGGCCATCTCGGCCCCGGTGTGGGTCGGGATGCTCGTGGGCCTCGTGTGCGGGTTCGCGATCGCCGCCTTCTTCATGCTGCCCGTCGACGTCGAGGCCGTCGCTCGCCGGCGGGACTTCCGCACGCCGCCGGTGACGTGGCGCGCGGGCCGGGGGCCGACGGTGTGGATCGTGATCGGCGCGTTCCTGTGCTACTGGGCGTCGAAGGACTGGGTCCCGCCGTTCCTCTGGCCCCTGTACCTCCTGGCGCTCGTCACCGCGATCGTGATCGTGCAGTGGGTCGGTCAGGTCCAGGGCGCGGTGAACGAGCTCGTGCTCGGTGAGGTGGAGGTGACACCCGGTGTGCCGCTCGCCGAGGACGCGCTCCCCGTGGCGCTCCCCGATCTCCCCGACGCGCCGGCCGAGCTGGCACCGGCCGGAGGCGGAGAGTGATGGCCACGCTCGACGTCGCTCCCACGGGATCCTCGGCGTCCGACGCGTCGCTGCTCCTCGACGCGCGTGGCGTCACGAAGCGCTTCGCCGGGATCACCGCGCTCCACGCCGTCGACCTGCACGTCGCGCCGAACGAGTTCGTGGGCCTCATCGGTCCGAACGGCGCGGGGAAGACCACGTTCTTCAACTGCCTGCTCGGCCTGCTGCGCCCCGAGGAGGGCACGGTCCGCTTCGACGGCCGCGACGTCACCCGGCTCCCGGTCTACCGGCGGGCCCGGCTGGGGTTCGGGCGCACGTTCCAGCGGCTCGAGCTCTTCACCGGCATGACGGTGCGCGACCACTTCATCGTCGCCGACCGCGCCCACCGCAACGAGGGTCGACTCTGGAAGGACCTCCTGAACCGGTCGAAGCCGACCGCCGAGGAGCGGTCGCGGGCCGACGCGATCATCGAGCTCCTCGAGCTCGGGGCCGACGCCGACAAGCCGGCCGAGATGCTCAGCCTCGGGCGGGGGCGTCTCGTGGAGCTCGGGCGCGCGCTGATGACCCGCCCGAAGCTGCTGCTGCTCGACGAGCCGTCGTCGGGGCTCGACGTGCGGGAGACCGCGGCGTTGGCCGCACGGCTCGTGAGCGTCCAGCAGGAGCACGACTTCGCGGTGCTCCTCGTGGAGCACGACGTGGAGATGGTGCAGAGCCTGGTGAGCCGCCTCTACGTGCTCGACTTCGGGACGCTCATCGCCTCGGGCGCCACCGACGAGGTGCTCAGCGACGACGCCGTGCGCAAGGCCTACCTCGGGAGCGCGGGATGAGCGCTGGACCCGGGGCGGCACTGCTCGAGCTGGACGGCGTCGAGGCGGGGTACGGCCCGTTCCGTTCGCTGTTCGGCGTGTCGTTCTCGATCGCGCCGCAGTCGGTGATGGCGTTGCTCGGAGCCAACGGCTCGGGCAAGACGACCGTCGTGCGGGTGGCGTCCGGGCTCGTGAAGCCGTCGGCCGGACACGTCCGCTTCGAGGGCGACGACGTCACCGGTCAGAGGGCCCACAAGCTCGCGCAACGTGGCATCGTGCACGCGCCCGAGGGTCGCTCGGTGTTCGCGTCGCTCACCGTGGAGGAGAACCTCGCGCTCACGTTCCGTCAGGTCTTCGGACGGCGGGGGACCAAGGCGAAGCTGGACCAGGCCTACGAGCTGTTCCCGCGGATGGGGGAGCGCCGACGCCAGCTCGCGGGCACGCTCTCCGGGGGCGAGCAGCGCATGCTGTCGCTCGCTCGCGTGCTCGTGCGCGGGCCGAAGCTCCTCATCACCGACGAGCTCTCGCTCGGTCTGGCGCCGGTGATCATCGACGAGGTCTACGCGACCCTCGCCACCATCCGCGACGCCGGGTGCGCCCTGTTGATCGTGGAGCAGCACGTGCACCAGGCGCTCACCCTCGCCGACCACGTCGTGGTGCTCGCCAAGGGGAAGGTCGCGCTGAGCGGCACCACCGACGAGCTCGGGGACATCACCCAGCGGCTCCTCCCCGCGGTGCAGGGCGAGGTCTGAGCGTCGCCGATCTCCGGCCGTCTCCGGATCACCGACTCGGGATCACCGGCGGCACGCGCCCGAGGACGCGACGCTCGGATCCTCGAGTGCCATGCGTGTGCAGAACGTGTCGCGGCTCACCTTCCAGAGGCCGGTGTCGCGGACCGCACGACCCGGCGGGAGCACGTCGGGGAGCGGCACACCCGCGAGCACGAGATCGGCGTCGACGACCGCGCGCCGCGGTGACGGGCACCGCACGGTGACGACGACCACCGAGGAGGACCCGCCCGCGGAGCCCGCGGCGACCCACTCGCCGAGCACCGCCCGCAGGGCGGGGTCGTCGCCGCCGACCAGGAGGCCGGCCCGGTCGTCGAGCGTCGCGGGCAGCGTGCGCCCGAACACCGCGGCGTAGGCGTCCGCCACGCCGCTGCGGGTTCCCTTCGGGCACCGGGCGGCGGTCGCTGCTCCCTGCGCGACCGTGGCCGGAGCCAGGACGGCTCCGGCCACGAGTGCGACCGTGAGGGCTGCGACGAGCGTCCGCCGGATCACGCGTCCCGAGCCCACGTCGGCGCGACGCCGGGCGGCGCCGTCAGACGGCTTCCGCGAGGCAGCGCTGCCCGCGCTCGGGGTTCCCCGCCCCGAGGAGATCGCAGATGGTCGCCGCTGAGATGAACCACGTGCCCGTCTTCTTGTCGAGGATCCCTTCGCCGCTGAAGTTGAGGCCCGCGCCCGTGGCGGGCTTGGTCGTGACCGGCTTCGGGAGGCCGATGGCGAGGTCGTAGGTGAAGGTCGCGGCCTTCTTGCCGTCGCACTCCGCCTCGAGGTTCACGGTGACGTTGGCCTTGTCGGAGGAGGTCTGGCCGCGGGCGACGGCCTCCTGGTTCCCCTCCTCGACGAACTTCGCGACCTTGTCGCCGTTCTCGATGTACTTCACCTTCTCTGCGGTCGTGGAGCCGGCGAGGAAGGCGTCGAAGGACGTCATGAGGTTCTCGTTGAGGTTCTTGTCCTTCTTGCAGTTCGTGATCTTCTTGGCGGCGTGAGCCGGGCCGGCAGCGACGCCGGCGCCGAGCACCGACACCACCACGAGCATGAGTGCGAACCGTCGCATGTTCCCCCCTGAGCTGCGGATTCCGGAGCGGTGTTCCGTTGTGCAGAACGTAACACCCGCCGTGGCGGTGGTGCCCGCGGGCTGCTCAGGCGGCGTCGGCGCCGTGGATGCCCTGCTGGACGGCGGCGGCGAGCGTGTCGAGGAGCGCGTCGCGCCCGGCGTGGAGGCTGCCGCTGTTGACCAGGTAGCAGGTGCGCTCGATGAGCGTCACCACCGCCACGGCGGCGACCGAGGGGTCGAGGTCGGGAGCCGCGGTGCGGATCCGGGCTGCGAGACGGGCGGTGAACTCGCCGATGAGGTCA
Organism: Acidimicrobiia bacterium; assembly: GCA_045862935.1. Classification (GTDB taxonomy): domain Bacteria; phylum Actinomycetota; class Acidimicrobiia; order IMCC26256; family PALSA-555; genus CAIUKV01. The sequence goes on along the minus strand of BTUT01000078.1, from coordinate 4,133 downwards.
CCCCCGATCCGACCGAACTCCGAGTCGGAGATCTCGGCCTCGGTCCACGCTCGGAGCACCGCGCCGGCTCGCTCGTAGAGATCCGTGAACCGGGTGAGCCACTCCCGGAGGGCCGCGCGGCCGGCGGGTCCCGTCTCGATCGGCGGGAAGTCGCCGGCGAGCGCGGCCATCTCCGTGGCGACCTCGATCGCGAGCGCGCGGAAGAGGTCCTCCTTGCTCTCGAAGTACAGGTAGAAGGTGCCGTGCGACGTGCGGGCTCGCTTCACCACGTCGTCGACCCGGGCCGAGTGCAAGCCGCGCTCGGCGAACACCGTGGCACCGGCGTCGAGCAGGCGGCGCATCGTCTGGCGACCCCGGGCGCGCAGCGCGCGACCCTGCACCGCCGTACCGGGCTCGGCCATCCCAGCACCGTACTGCGCCCGCTCGCGGGGTGACGTCCATGTCACGTCCGCACGCGCGCGCGGATACGCTCCCGCCCATGACCTCTCCTTCCTACGAAGACCTCAACGTCGGTGACGAGGGCCCTCCCCTCGTGGTCGAGAAGCTCAGCCGCACCAACTTCGTCCGCTACGCGGGGGCCTCGGGCGACTTCAACCCGATGCACCACGACGACACGATCGCCACGTCGGTGGGCAACCCGTCGGTGTTCGGCCACGGCATGCTCACCGCGGGGCTCATGGCCCGGGTGGTGAAGGACTGGTTCGGCCCCGAGGCGATGCGCCGGTACAAGGTGCGGTTCTCGAAGCAGGTCTGGCCGGGCGACACGCTCACGTTCACGGCCACCGTCTCGGGCAAGCGCGAGGACGGCGGCGAGAAGCTCGTCGACCTCGAGTGCCGGGCGGTGAACCAGGACGGGGTCGAGGTGCTCACGGGCAGCGCGACCGCGGCCGCAGGTTGAGGAGGGACGCGATGGGTCTGCTGGACGGGCGGGTCGCCGTCGTCACGGGTTCGGGAAGGGGCATCGGGCGCGAGTTCGCGCTCTGCCTCGCGCGCGAGGGCGCGCGGGTCGTGGTGAACGACGTGGGGGTGAGCCTCGACGGCCGTGGAGGCGAGGAGGACCCTGCCGCGAACGTCTGCCGTGAGATCGAGGCGTTCGGCGGGGCGGCCGTCCCCAGCTACGACTCGGTCACGGATTTCGACGCGGCCGAGCGGATCATCGGCACGGCCGTCGACGCGTTCGGCACGATCGACATCCTCGTGAACAACGCGGGGATCGTGCGCGACCGCACGCTCGTGAAGATGGACGAAGCCGACTTCGACGCGGTGATCGCGGTCCACCTCAAGGGATCGTTCAACTGCGCGCGACACGCGGCGCCGCGGATGAAGGACCAGGGCTACGGCCGGATCATCAACATCACCTCGTCGGCCGGCCTGCGGGGCAACTTCGGTCAGACCAACTACGGCGCGGCGAAGGCCGGGCTCATGGGCATGACGTTCATCTGGGCGATGGAGCTCGGCCGCTACGGCGTGACGGTGAACGCGGTGGCGCCGGCCGGCGCCACGCGCATGACCGCGTCACTGTACGAGCGGTCCGGGGGTACGCCGCCTCCCGAGCAGGACCCCGCGTTGAACGCACCGCTGGTCGCGTTCCTCGCGTCGGAGCGCGCCGCACACGTGAACGGTCAGGTCCTGGGCCGCTCCGACTACGCGTTCACGCTGTTCCAGCACCCGAAGCAGATCGCGTTCATGTGGCGCGACGGCGGCTGGACCCCGGAGCAGGTGGCCGACAACTTCGACGTGATCCTCGGCCAGCACCTCCAGACCGTCGGCATGGTGATGCCCAAGGGCATGGAGCACCAGGGCGGCTGACGCGCGTCGCGGCCCGACGGGGAGACTCGAGCATCGTGGGCCGGTACCCGCTCGGCGTCGTCGACATCGCGCTGCGCCCGGACGACCCGGTACGCGCGTCCGGGCGTGCGGCCGCACTCGGCTTCGAGCACATCGACGTGCTGACCACCGTCGATGCGTCCACGCTCGCCCTCCCGGTGGGGTGCCCGACCGCGTTCCCGCGTCCCGAGCCCGGATGGTGTGCCACCCCGGCGCCGGCCGCGGGCGAGGGGAGGTGGGAGTGGACGGTCCGTCACTTCCGCGCGGCACCGGGCTGCCTCCTCGAGCCCTGGGCCGGGGCCGTGGTCCACTCGCGGGAGACGGTGCGGGCGATGGCCGCCGAGGTGCCGGGTCTGCGGTTCCTCGTCGACACCGGCCACGTGGCCGCCTGGGGCGGTGATCCGCTCGAGCTGCTCGAGTACGCGGACCACGTGCAGGTGCGTCAGGGCCGGCCCGGCGACGCCCAGCTCCACGTCGACGACCCGGGGGGCGTGGTCGACTTCGCCGCCGTGATCCGCCGCCTCGATGCGCTCGGCTACACCGGGCGGCTCTCGGTCGAGCACTTCGACCTCCCCGAGCTGGGCTGGCCCCTCGAAGACCCCGCCGCGTGGGCTCTCGACCTCGCCCGCCACCTCCGCCCCCTCCTCACCTGAGACGCGCCTCACCCCCGCGACGCGGGGGCGAGGGGCGCACCGTCGGTCTGTGCGTCCCTGGACCCCGCACTTGCACCCGCGGGCTCGCCACGGCGACGATGCCGGGCGTGCCCACGGGCACGTCCACCCGAGAGCCCGAGAGGAGAGCCCGGACGGCCATGGGAATCCGAGTGCTGAACCTGATCGGTGACCAGGCCGAGGCCCTGGCCCTCGCAGCGGTGCCCGACGCCGACGTCCTCTCGTACCCCGCCGACGGGGTCCCCTCCGACGTGCGGGCCGAGGCGATGTTCACGACCTGGCAGCCCGCACCGATCCACGAGCGTCTCGACGAGATCGGGATCCGCTGGATGCACATCCCCGGGACCGGCGTCGACAACTGGCCGAGCGCGCTCCTCGCGGGCCGTACGGTCACCTGTGCCCGTGGGGTCAGCGCGATCCCGATCGCCGAGTACGTGCTGGCCGCGATGCTCGCGTTCGAGAAGGACATCCCCCGAGTGTTCCTCGAGGACGTGCCTCCGCAGTGGAACTTCGCGGACCTGGGGGAGCTCTCGGGCAAGACGGTGGGCCTCGTGGGCCTCGGAGGCATCGGCGAAGCCGTTGCGACGCGCGCGCTGGCGTTCGACTGCCGCGTGCGGGCGCTCCGCCGACGTCCGGAGCAGGGTGCCCCACCGGGCGTGGAGCTCGCCACCGACTTGGCCGATCTCCTCGGGTCGGCCGATCACCTCGTGGTCGCGGCACCGTCCACCGAGGCCACCCGCCACCTGCTCGACGACCGCGCGTTCGCGCTCGTCAAGCCCGGAGTGCACGTCGTGAACATCGCCCGCGGCGGCCTCATCGACCAGGAGGCGCTCCGCCGAGCGCTCGACGACGGCCGCGTCGCGCTCGCCACGCTCGACACCGTGACCCCGGAGCCACTCCCGGCCGGACACTGGCTCTTCGCCCATCCGAGGGTGCGGGTGAGCGCCCACGTCTCGTGGGCATCACCGAAGGCCTGGGGCCGGATCATGCAGTCGTTCGCCGACAACCTGGCCCGCTACGTGGCCGGTGAGCCCCTGGTGGGCCTGGTGGATCCCGACGAGGGCTACTGACGCCGATCGAGATGGCGCGCTCGGCGCGTCACGGATCCCTCAGACGCGGGCCGCGGCGATCCGGGCGAGCGCGAGCATGTCGGCCTCGGTGACCTGCGGGGCTGCACTGCCCTGGTATGCCGCGCTCACGAAGTAGCTGTCCTTGCCCTTCACCACCTGGATGGTGCCGTACGTACCGTTGCGGACGATCTCCACCGCACCCCAGTCGCCCAGGCCCGTGAGCTCGTCGGCTGCGAGGTCACGCGCGGTCGTGCCCGGGGCTGCGACGCCGAGGCCGAGACGCTGGCGCTTGGTGAGGTCCCGCGCGAGGCCGGTGAACGCCGCGAGCTGGGTGGACTCGGGGGTCTCGTGGTCGTCCCACTCGCACCGGGTGAAGTTGGCGTGCTGACCGGGGAGTCGGACCCGCTCGGGGCCGGGATCGAGCGGAGCCTGGGTGAGGACCGCAGTGATCTCCGCTCGGTCGAGCAGCTTGCAGGCGTTCTTGGCCTTCACCGCTGCGGTGCCGTCGCGACCGGTGGCGCCGGTGGCTCCCGCGGGCAGCGCGGCTCCCGCCCAGAGTGTGGCG
>BTUT01000077.1:0-10207 GCA_045862935.1 Acidimicrobiia bacterium | reverse complement strand
TCTACGGCTGCTTCCTCAAGGAGCTCCGCAACGTCCCGTCGCTCGGCTACTGCCGCCACTCGCACGGGCGCGACTTCGAGGACGCCGCCGCGCTGCTCGCCGAGCGGCCCGACCTCGTCGCCGCGCTCGTCACGCACCGATTCCCCCTCGAGGACGCCGCCGAGGCGTTCCGGGTGGCGGCCGACAAGTCGACCGGCGCCCTGCGCGTCGTGCTGGAGCCGTGACGATCAGCTCGTTTCGGCGCCGGATCTGGTCGTGGAGCAGCCACTTCCGACTCCGAAACCAGCCAGCTCGCGAGGCTGTGCGATGGTGGGGCGAGAACTCGAGTGAAGGTGCGAGCGGTGGACCTGAGTGAGATGTTCCACGTCGGGATCGTGGTGCCCGACCTCGAGGCGGCGCAGACCAGGCTGACCGAGCTGCTCGGCGCCGAATGGGGACCGATCGTGGAGACCGAGATCCACGTGCGCGACGGCGACGGCGACGAGCGCAGGGTCCCGAACCGGATGTGCTACTCGACCGCGCCGCCGCACCTCGAGCTCATCCAGGAGGTGCCGGGGACGCCGTGGGTCTGCAACGAGCACTCCAACCTGCACCACATCGGCTTCTTCGCTGGGACGCTCGCCGACGAGTCCGGGCGGCTGCAGTCGGCCGCCTGCCCGCTCGAGCTCACGGACGGGGAGGGCGACGGGCCCCCCTCGATGTGGGCGTACCACCGCGATCCGCTGGGCGTGCGCGTCGAGCTGGTGAGTCACGACCTGCGGGCGATGATGGAGAACCACCTGTTCCGAGCGCCGGAGGCCTGAGCGTGGCGACCAACGATCCGACGGCCCCGGGGACCACGGCATCGACCGCGTCGGCGACGCCGGCGATCGAGGTGTCGTACGGGCGTCGACTGACCGAGATCGCGGCGGAGCGGCCCGACGACGTCGATCTGATCGTCGTCGACCGCGACGGTCACGAGCGCGGCGTCACGTGGCGTGAGCTCGAGACGAGGGCCAACCAGATCGCGCGCGCGTTGCAGGCTCACGGGGTCTCCAAGGACGACGTCGTCGCGCTCGCGCTCCCGAGCTGCGTGGAGCACGTCTTCGTCACGGTCGCGATCTGGAAGCTCGGGGCGACGCTCCTCCCGTTGCGCCACGACCTCCCCGACTGGGAGATGGACCGCATGCTCGCGCTGGCGCGCCCGCTGGTCCTCGTGAGCGATCAGCACCACGCAACGTGTCCGGTGCTCACCCGCGCCGACCTCGAGCGGACGCACGACCTGTCGGGGGAGGCCCTGCCCGACGCGGTCTCGGAGTGCGTGAACCTCGTCGCGTCCTCCGGCTCGACCGGGTTCCCGAAGCTCATCGTGACGCCTTCCCGAGGCGTCGTCGCGGCCGACGAGCAGCGGGCCACCACGCGTGAGGGCATGGAGATGCGGGTCCTCGTGTGCTCACCGCTGTACCACGTGAACGGCTTCACGTTCGGTGCGCCGGCCATGCTCGAAGGCGACCACGTGGTGATCCTCGAGAAATTCGACGCGCAGCGCGCCGTCGACCTCATCGAGAAGCACCGGATCACGTTCGTGGTGATGGTGCCGACGATGCTCCAGCGGATCGCCCGGCTCCCCGACCTGCGCCGTGAGCGGCTCGCGAGCCTGGAGCGCGTCGTCTACGGCGGGGCGAAGGTCCCCGACTGGGTGGTCGAGCGGTGGATCGAGCTCGTCGAGCCGTCGCGGTTCGTGCTGACCTACGGGTCGAGCGAGCGCCTCGGGCTCGTGATGATGACCGGGGAGGAGTGGGCGCAGCACCGTGGCGCGGTGGGCAGGCCGCTCGACGCCGACGTGAGCATCCGGGACGACTCGGGGAACGTGGTGCCCACCGGCGTCGAGGGTGAGATCTACGTCCGCCCCGCGGAGGGTCGGCGGGTGTTCGAGTACATCGGGATGCCGATGCCCGAGCCCACGGCCGACGGCTACTACACGCTCGGCGACATCGGCCGGCTCGACGAGGACGGGTACCTCTACGTCACCGACCGGCGCAAGGACATGCTCGTGAGCGGCGGGGCGAACGTGTTCCCGGCCGAGGTGGAGAACGCGCTCAGCGAGCACCCCGCGGTGGTCGACCAGGTGGTCGTGGGTGTGCCCGACGAGGAGTGGGGCCAGCGGGTGCACGCGATCGTGCAGGTGGCCGATCCGGCCCATCCGCCGACCGACGACGAGCTCCGCGCGTTCTGCAAGGCACGCCTCGCGGCGTACAAGGTCCCGAAGACCTTCGAGATCGTCGAGCGGGTCCCCCGCACCGAGGCCGGCAAGCTCAACCGCAACGACCTCGGAGCATCCCGCGCCGAGCACTGACCAACCGTCTCCGTCGGTCAGACGAGGAAGTAGGCGACGGGGGCGCCGATCACGAGGCCGGCGCCGAGGCCGGCCGTCACGTCGAGCGGGTTGTGGGCGCCCACGTAGACCCGGCCGAGCATCACGAGCCCGGCGAGCACGAACGGGACCCAGTCCAGCGCGCCCGGGATCTCCACCGCGATGACGCACGCGATCGCCACCGCGAGGATCACGTGACCGGACGGGAAGCTCGGTCCGCTGCGGGGAACGTCACGCCCGCGCAGGGTCGCGCCGGGCTCGCTCGTGCCCGGACGCTGGCGAACCCGGAGCGCGTCGGCTGCCCAGCGGCGCACGAGTCGCTCGGCGACGAGCTTCATCGCGGCCGCGAGGAGCGCGGCGCCCGCCATCGTCCAGCTCCGGGAGTGCCACGCGACCGTGAGGCCCACCCCGGTCCCCACGACGAGGTTCCCGAGCTGCATGGGCAGCCACAGCGGCCAGTACCACCACCCGGGCAGCCCGTTGATCGCGTGGAACACGGCGCGCTCCCGGGCGGGGATCGTGGGTCGCCGCGCGCCGCTCACGGAGGCGGCGAGCACGACGGCCCCGAGCGCCGCGGCTCCGATCGCCAGCCACAGCATCCGGGCGACCGTAGTCTCACGCCGTGCCCCAACCCGCTCGCGTGACCTGGGCCCCGTCCGACGTCCTGCGCCTCGTCGTGTCCGCGGTCGCCCTGGGGGCCGCGGTCGTGCTCGGCCTGCTGGTCGGGGACGGCGTCAACGACTTCGTCCGCGATCTCCTGCGCGGTCTCCGAGCCCTCCCCGAGTGGGTCGTGACTGCGCTGGTGCTCGTGGTGGAGGGCCTCGCGCTCGTCCTCGTCGTCGGCGCGCTCGCGATGTCGATCGTGCGTCGCGACTGGCGCTTCCTCGGGGCGCTGGTGGCCGCCGGGATCCTGGCGGTGCTCGTGTTCGCCGTCCTGCAGCCCCAGCTCGGCGAAGGTGCGGCGCGCGTCACCGACTTGAACCGATCGCTCACGCCGGTGGACCCCGACGCACTCCCGAGCAGCGTGGCGGTGGTCGCCGCCGTGGTGACCTCGGCCGCCCCGTGGACGCGTCGTCGGTGGCGTCGCGTCGCGTGGGCGCTCGTGATCCTGGTGGCCGTCGTCTGGTTCATCGGGTCGGAGGTCGATTTCGACGTCGTCGTCGCGCTGCTGTGCGGGTGGTTCGCCGGCGCGCTGGTGGTCGCCGCCTTCGGCGCCCCGTCGCGCCGCCCGACGCGCGACGCCATCGCGCACGGGCGCGAGGCCGTCGGCGTGCCGCTCGGTGACCTCACGCCCGCGGACGTCGACGCCCGTGGCTCGTCGCCCAAAATCGGGGCGACCCGAGACGGCACGAAGATGTTAGTGAAGGCGCTCGGTGAGGACGAACGCAGCGCCGACCTGATGTTCCGCTTGTACCGGAGGATCGTTCCGCACGACCTGGGTGACGAGAAGGCGTTCTCGTCGCTGCGCCGTGCGGTGGAGCACGAGGCGCTGGTGGCGCTGGCCGTGCGCGACCTCGGCGTCCGCACGCCGCGCCTCGTCGCGTTCGCGACGGCCGAGCCCGGCGGGTTCGTGCTCGCGTACGAGCAGATCGCGGGCCGCTCGTTCGATCGTGTGGAGCCCGAGCGGATGACCGACGACGCGCTGGCCGGCGTGTGGGACCAGGTCGCGCGGCTGCGCCGTCACCGGGTCGCGCACCGCGACCTGCGCCTGGCCAACGTCTTCCTCGACGACGACGACCGTCCGTGGATCATCGACTTCGGGTTCAGCGAGCTGGCCGCGTCCGACCTGCTGCTCGCGACCGACGTCGCCGAGCTGCTCGCGTCGTCGACCACGGTGGTCGGTGCCGAGCGCGCGGTCGCGGTCGCGGTGGACGCAGTGGGCGCCGACGTGGTGCGGTCGTCGCGTCGCCGCCTGGCCCCCACCACGCTCTCCGGCGCCACCCGCAGCGCGATGAAGGCGGCCCCGGGCGTGCTCGACGCCCTGCGGGCGCGAGTGGAGTCCGCGGCACTCGATCGGCCAGTGTGAACCGATGGGAGAGCAGCCTCGCAACCCCCATGCCGGACTCCCGTTCACGGATGACGACCCGGCGATCGCGGCCGCGCTCGAGGACGTGAGCATCCCGGCACTGATGTGCTCGCTGGTCCACATGACCGGTGACCCGTCGTGGATCCGGGGCGACGTCCGGCCCACGGGCTTGTTCCTCAACGAGTACCAGGGGTTCATGGACGAGGGCACGCTGGCCGAGGCGCGCCGGCGTGCCCTCCCGGTGATCGCCGCGTACCGCGACCGCGGATGCGAGCTCGGTCCCGCACCGCCCGGCGAGGTCCTGCACGAGATGATGGCGTACCTCGCCTGCACCGAGGTCGACGCCGACGTCGTGGGGATGTTCCTCGACGACCTCCACCTCGACGGGGCCGACTCGGGCCGGGTGACCTGGGGTGCCGAGATCGACGACGCGCGCAAGGCCGAGGCGACGGTGATCGTCATCGGCTGCGGTGAGGCCGGGATCCTCGCGGGCATCCGGCTCCGCGAGGCGGGACTCCCGTTCACGATCATCGAGAAGAACGCGGGACCGGGCGGCACCTGGTACGAGAACACCTATCCCGGCGCGCGCGTGGACGTGGGCAGCCACTTCTACTGCTACTCCTTCGAGCCCGCGGATCACTGGACCGAGTACTTCTCGCAGCAGCCCGAGCTGCGCGCGTACTTCGAGCGGGTGTTGGACCACCACCACCTGCGCGCTCGGGTCAGGTTCGAGACCGAGGTCGTCGCCGCGACCTACGACGAGTCCGCCGCCCAGTGGTCCGTCGAGGTCCGCGACGTGCACGGCCGCACGGAGACGCTGCGCGCCCGCTTCGTGATCAGCGCCGTCGGCTCGCTGAACCGTCCGAAGCTCCCCGACATCCCCGGCGCGGTCGACTTCGAGGGCCCCACGTTCCACTCCGCGCGCTGGGACCACACGGTCGACCACCGTGGGACCCGCTTCGCGCTGATCGGCGCGGGTGCGAGCGGCTTCCAGATCGCGCCCGCGATCGCCGGCGAGGTCGCGCACCTCACGGTGTTCCAGCGCACCGCGCAGTGGATGTTCCCCAACCCGCACTACCACGAGCGCGTCCCGCCGGGTGAGCGGTGGGCGATGCGCCACCTCCCGTTCTACGGGCGGTGGTTCCGGTTCCTCACGTTCTACCCCGGCGCGGGGTTGAGCGTGGAGAACGCGCGGGTCGACCCCTCCTACGACGACGGCCGTGGGTGGGCGGTCAGCCCGGGCAACGAGGCCACGCGCCGGCTCTTCACCGCGTGGATCGAGAGCCAGGTGGGCGACGACGCCGACCTCCTCGCCAAGGTCGTGCCCGACTACCCGGCGACCGGCAAGCGCACGCTCCAGGACAACGGCTCCTGGCTCGCCTGCCTGCAGCGTGACGACGTCGACCTGGTGCGCACGCCGATCGAGCGCATCGTCGCGGATGGCGTCGTGACCACCGACGGCACGCACCATCCGGCCGACGTGATCTGCTTCGCGACGGGGTTTCGCCACACCGAGTACCTGTGGCCGATGACCGTCACGGGTCGGGCCGGCCGCGTGCTCGCGGACCGCTGGGGTGACCGCCCGGCCGCGCACCTCGGGATCACCGTGCCCGGCTTCCCCAACCTGTTCTGCGTCTACGGGCCGGGCACCAACCTGGCGCACGGGGGCAGCCTGATCTTCCAGTCGGAGTGCCAGGTCCACTACATCATGGAAGCGATCGGCGAGACGCTCCGCCGTGGCTGCCGATCCGTCGAGGTGCGTGGGGCCGCGCACGACGAGTACGTCGCCCGGTACCGCCGCGAGATCTCACAGATGGTGTGGTCGCACGGCTCCATCGAGCACTCCCACTACAAGAACGCGCGCGGCGAGGTCTGGACGCTCTCGCCGTGGCCGATCCCCACCTACTGGCGCTGGACGCGGCGGGCCGATCCCGCCGACTTCGAGTTCGCCTGACGGCGGGCCGATCCCGGCGACGCCGAGCTCGCGCACCCGTCGGGTCCGCCGGGGGAGCGCTCGGGCGGGTGCGTCAGGCTCCGGGACCGTGGGCGGCGTCGCCGCTCGACGCGTCACCGTCGTCCGCGGGGTCGTCGGCCTCGACGACTCCGGCCGCGGTGGCGAGCGCCAGGGCCATGCCCGCCGCGCGCTGGTAGACCGCCTGGAAGTAGTGCGGCGCGACGTCGGCGCGCGGGAAGGGGGGTGCGCCGAGGGAGTCGACGAGTGCCGTGGGGTGCGCGACCGGCACCACGCGGTGCTCGGGCCCGGATGCCTGCTCCGGGTCACCCCAGAACGGCCGTGCGCTGCGCCGGCGACTCGCGGAGCGCGACCGGCGGCGGCGCGACGACGTGGCCGGGGTGCTCGACGGCGACGCGTTGGGGGTGGCCGGCTCTCCGCTCACGCTGCGTCCTCCTCGTCGTGGGCCGTGTCGTCGGGCGTCGTGGTCGAGAGCTCCTCGGTGAGCAGCGCGTCGGGCCGGATGCCGAGGGCCATCCCGAGTTGGGTGTGGTCGAGGTCGGCGAGGGAGCTCGACTTCGGGAGCACGAGGTCGGCGATGCGCCGCTTGCCGGCCACCACCTCCTCGACGCGCTCGTCGACCGTCCCCGGGCACACGAGCCGGTGGCAGATGACCGTGTGGGTCTGGCCGATCCGCCAGGCGCGATCCCGGGCCTGATCCTCCACGGCGGGGTTCCACCAGCGGTCGTAGAGCACCACGTGGTTCGCCGCGGTGAGGTTGAGACCGGTGCCTCCGGCCTTCAGGGAGAGCACGAGGGCACCGGGTCCCTCGCCACTCTGGAACTCCTGGATCATGCGGTCGCGTGCCCCTCGGGTGAGGCCGCCGTGGTAGCACTCGATCGGTACGCCGGTGCGCTCGGTGAGGTGCGCGGCGAGCTTCACGCCCCACTCGGCGAAGTGGGTGAACACGAGCACGCGCTCACCCGCGGCGAACACCGCGTCGACGATCTCCTCGAGCCGGGCGAGCTTGCCCGAGCGGCCCGCGAGCGGCCGGTCGTCGTCCTGGTACGCGGCGGGGTGGTTGCAGATCTGCTTCAGCGCGGTGATCGCGGCGAGGATCTGACCCTTGCGGGGCTCCTCGCCGTCGGGGAGGTCGGCTGCGAGGACCAGCTTGTCGAGCACGGCCTGGTAGAGGCCGATCTGCTCGGGGGTCATCGAGCAGTGGTCGAGCTCGTCGATCCGGTCGGGCAGCTCGGCGGCGATCACGGGCTCGGCCTTCGTGCGCCGGAACACGAGGATCCCGTTGAGGGCCCGCAGCGCGTTCTCGGCGGCCGCCTTCGACGAGTCGCCGTCACCGGAGAGGCTCGCGATGAACTGCGGGCGGGGGCCCACCAGCCCGGGGTTCGTGAAGTCCAGGATCGCCCAGAGGTCGCCGAGGCCGTTCTCGATCGGCGTCCCGGTGAGTGCGACCCGGGTGCGCGCGGTGATCCGGCGGAGCTGCTGCGCGGTGTCGCTCGCGGGGTTCTTGATCGCCTGCGCCTCGTCGAGGACGAGGGTCGCCCAGTCGACGCCCGCGATCGCGTCGACGTCGCGCACCGCCGTACCGTAGGTGGTGATCAGGACGTCGGCCCGCGTGACCTCGTCCTGGATCTCGTCGGGCGTCGCGCGGTTCGCGCCGTGGTGGACGATGACGCGGAGGTCGGGGGTGAACCGCTCGGCCTCGGCGGCCCAGTTGCCGACGACGGCCGGTGGGGCGATGACGAGCGCGGGGCCGCGGTCGACGTTCGCGAGGAGGTGGGCGAGCATGGTCGGCGTCTTGCCCAGCCCCATGTCGAGCGCGAGGCAGCCGCCGATCCCCGCCGAGGCGAGGAAGCCGAGCCAGGAGTAGGCCTCGGCCTGGTAGTGGCGCAGCTCGCCGACGAAGCGTTCGGGCGTGGGCGCCGGCTCGTCGGAGACGGCCGCGGCCGCCGCGAGCAGGTCGGCGGCCCACCCGCCGCCCGCCACCGAGATCCCGCCCGCGAGCGGCGACCCCTCGAGCCCGAGGGCGAGGCGGAGCATGTCGGCGCCGGTGAGCCGGGTGGTGGAGGCCCGCTCGGCGAGCGCCGCCGCGGCGGCGTCGAGATCCGCCTTGTCGATCGCGACCCACCGGCCGCGGGAGTGGATGAGCGGGCGGGCCTCCCGCGCGAGGCGGGCGATGTCGGCGGCGGTGAGCTCGACGTCGTCGAACACCGCCGACCAGCGGACGTCCGCGAGCTGGCTCGCACCGACCGCGGTGCTCGACGCTTCGGCGAACAGCCGCAACGAGGGGGTGGGCTTGCGCAGCGAGAGCGCGGGGACACGGACGTCGAAGCCCGCAGCGGCGAGGCGAGGTCCGATCTCGACCATGAGCTCCCACGCCTCGTCCTGGCCGATCACGGTGTGGCCCCGGCGGTCGACGCCCGGTCGGGCGAGGGCCGGAACCATGCGCTCGATGCGGGCCATCTCGTCCTCGAGCTCACCCCGGTCGCTCTTCGCGTCGACGATGGCGCGCTCGATCGGCACGAGTCCGCCGTCGGCCTCGGCGGCGAACACCGCGAGGTCCCACGCGGGATCACCGGGGGGCGGGGCCTCGAGCCGGACGACCAGCGGGAGACGCTCCCGCACCACCGCGCGCGCCCAGGCCTCGGCGCGCGAGACGAGCTCGTCGGCCACCCGGGTGGGCGCGTCGAACGCGCTCCCGTCGAGGCGGGCGAGGAACGCCTCGGTGACGTCGGTGGAGGTGCGAACCGTCGGGGGCGGGGCCGGCACCTCGATGCGGCGGGCGCTGTCGCGACAGATCGCGTCGACCATCCCGGTGAGCGCGGAGCGGGTGAGGGCTCGGGCGTCGACGCGGGTGTCGAGCGCGCGCACGCTGCCCGGCATCGCGGCCACGACCTCGGCGAGGCGGCCGGGGTCGATGAGCGCCGGGGTCCAGCGGACCGAGTAGGACGCCGACGCGGTGCGGGTGGACCCGTTGCGGCGCCGGCGCTGGCGCAGCAGCGGGACCATCGCCCCCCGCGCCGTGAGCTCGACCGCCCAGATCGCGACGCGACCGAGCCAGCGCACGCTCGCGCCGACGTCGGCGCTCACCTGGCCGGCACCCGCGGCGACGAGCCATCCGAGCACCTCGCCCACCGGCGCGCCGAGGGCTTCGGCGTGGCTGCCGTCGGGGAGCGGGACCCCGGCGTGGGGGGTCCAGGGGGCCGCGGGGGCCTCGGCCCCGGCCAGCATCTCCACCACCTCGTCGGCGGTGGCACCCGGACACCGGGGTCCACCGGCCCAGGCGACGACGCGGCCCGGCTCCCACGACACCTGGAGAGTGACGACCGCGGGGACCAGTGCGTCGACGTCGCGCTCGGCGGAGGCCTGCTCACCCTCGGGGCGTTCGCGGGCGACCGGGGCCAGCTCGATCCCGGTGAGGCGGCCCCACGCCCTCGCCAGGCGCTGCGCGTCGGCCTCGGCGTCGGCGAGCACCTGGGCTCGCTCGGGGCCCTGGATGCGCCGGGCCGCCTGGAGGTGCTGCTGCGAGTCGCGCACGAGCGTGCGGAGCGTGTCGATCCAGCGCGGACGGTCGGCTTCCAGGAGCGCGAGCTCGTCGGGGGTGGCGGCGCCGTCGGCCTCGGCCTCGACGGCCAGGTGGAATTGCCACGGCGGGACCGTGGAGGGAGCAGACGTCGTGGTCATCCGTGCATGGATCTCGTGGATCGCTTCCGCGTCTCTTCCGCGTGGGGCGGGCCGGGAGGCACTCGGGTCGCAGTGCCGGGTCGCCTCGCCGCGGTGCGGGAGACCCGATCCGCGGGCGCTCGGCTCCTGGAACGGAGGCCCCCGTATGTCAGCCGGTCAGCCCAGGGTCAGGCCG